>NZ_JBYSZR010000064.1:0-532 GCF_058787375.1 Stenotrophomonas sp. FW305-3-2-15-E-LB1 | reverse complement strand
GGAAGTGAAACGCAGCTGCGCCGATGGTAGTGTGGCTCAAGCCATGCGAGAGTAGGTCATCGCCAGGGTTTATACCCGAGAACCCCGCTGCATGCGCAGCGGGGTTTTCCTTTTTTTGCAGGCACCTGGTTTTGACCTGGACTTGCAGCAACAACTTCACGAAGAGCTTCAAGTTCCTCAAACAAGTTGTTGACAAAGCTGAAAGGCCTGCCATAATAGGCGGCTCGCAACGACGAAAGACTTTCGGGTCCAACGACGAAGCAGCATCGGCAACAACGTCCGCTCCGGTGAGACGGCCTTGAAAAAAGGTGTTGACGAAGCGGAAAAGCCGGCTATAATGGGCGGCTCGCTACGAAGGAAACTTCGCAGCACACGGGAATGGCGCTGAGGCCACTTCCCCTGATCTTTGAAAGTATGCGCAGGTATCTTGTGAAGGCGCCTGCAGGAAGGATGATTGTCCATCTTGCAGACGTTTGATCAAGCAACTATTAATTGTTTTAAAGCAAGCGATACGTTGCCAGCATCAATCATC
>NZ_JBYSZR010000063.1:0-564 GCF_058787375.1 Stenotrophomonas sp. FW305-3-2-15-E-LB1 | reverse complement strand
GCGGCTGGATCACCTCCTTTTGAGCAAAGACAGCATCGTCCTGTCGGGCGTCTTCACAAAGTACCTGCATTCAGAGATTTGCATCGGCCACGGCCGGTGTGAGATGTCCCTTTCTGGGGCCTTAGCTCAGCTGGGAGAGCACCTGCTTTGCAAGCAGGGGGTCGTCGGTTCGATCCCGACAGGCTCCACCAGGGAGTTTCGTAAGCAACTCCGGGTCTGTAGCTCAGGTGGTTAGAGCGCACCCCTGATAAGGGTGAGGTCGGTGGTTCGAGTCCTCCCAGACCCACCATTCTCTGAATGACGCATACATTCGATCTTATATACGCATCGGCACTGTGGCCGGTACGTGTTCTTTTAAAACTTGTGACGTAGCGAGCGTTTGAGATGTTCTATCAGACGTGTCGTGAGGCTAAGGCGAGAGACATAAGTCTCTTTATTAATTGAGTCGTTATATTCGTATCCGGGCTTTGTACCCCCGGGTCAAATATATAACCCAAGGCAACTTGCGGTTATATGGTCAAGCGAATAAGCGCACACGGTGGATGCCTTGGCGGTCAGAGGCGA
>NZ_JBYSZR010000062.1:0-1131 GCF_058787375.1 Stenotrophomonas sp. FW305-3-2-15-E-LB1 | reverse complement strand
CTGGAAAAGATGGGTCATGAGGGCATGTCCGCACGCGAGGCCACCACGTTTTTCCAGATCGGCAGCGCAGGCGCAGTGGGAGAGTGGCTGCGCCTGTATGCTGAGGGCGGCGCCCAAGCGTTGGCGCCGCCACCATTACCGCCTCAAAAGCCGATGAAAAAGACCCGCTCGTCCAAGCCTGCCGAGGACATGAGCCGCGATGAGCTCCTCAAGGAAGTGGCCTACCTGCGTGCGGAGGCGGCTTACCTAAAAAAACTCGATGCCTTGATCCGGGAAGACCAGGCGGCGCAGCGCGCAAAGCGCAAGCCATCCAAGGATTGAGGCAGACCTACGCACTGTCGCTGTTGCTGGAGGCGGCTGAGCTGTCGCGCAGCACGTTCTACTACCAGATCAATGCCTTGGCCGATCCAGATCGGGGTGAGGAGGAGCTGCGTGAGCGAATCCGCGCGATTTTCGATAAGAATCAAGGGCGCTACGGCTACCGTCGCATCACGCTGGAACTGGCCAATCAGGGCGAAGCCATCAACCACAAGCGCGTGCAGCGGCTGATGACCGAGCTGGGCCTGCAGTCGCGGGTACGCAGCAAGCGCTACCGCGCGTTCAAGGGAGCGGCCAATGTCGTGGTCTCCAACGACCTTGACCGCCAGTTTGAGGCCGAAATGCCCAACCAAAAATGGGTGACCGACGTTACCGAGTTCAAGGTGCAGGGCATGAAGCTCTATCTCTCGCCGATCATGGACCTCTACAACGGCGAAATCGTGGCTTACCAGATGAAGCGCCGCCCGGTATTCGACCTGGTCGGCCAGATGCTGGACCAAGCAATCAAGAAACTTCCGCCCGAAGATCGGCCCATGATCCACTCTGACCAAGGCTGGCACTATCAGCATGAAAGCTATCGCCACAAGCTTGCGAAACACTCGCTGAAACAGAGCATGTCCCGCCGAGGAAACTGCTTGGACAACGCGGCCATGGAGAGTTTCTTCGGGACGCTGAAGTCGGAATTCTTCTACCTGAACAACTTTGACAGCATCGAAAGCCTGGAAGCTGGGCTGGTGGAGTACATCCGGTACTACAACGAAGACCGTATCCGGCTGAAATTAAAGGGCTTGAGCCCGGTAAAGTACCGGGAGC
>NZ_JBYSZR010000061.1:0-3451 GCF_058787375.1 Stenotrophomonas sp. FW305-3-2-15-E-LB1 | reverse complement strand
ACACGCCGTAAACCCGTCCATGGGGGCTCGTAGGCGCCATCCATGGCGCCTGCGGTCCTGCAAGCCCACACCGCCCCACCCCTGACAGATCGCGGCGCATCTTCGCTTTTGGTAGGTGTCGACCTTGGTCGACACACATCCACGCAACGCGTGGATGCTTTTGATTTTGACTTTTCTTTTTTGATTTTCCGTGGCGGACACGCACGGAAACTGTCAGAGGTCGGGCGGGGTGGGTTCGCGGGGGTGTCTGCGGCATGGATGCCGCGGACAAGCCTCCATGGGTGAGGGCGCTTTGCTTGCGAAGCACTGCTTCGCACGCGCCCGAACGCACAGCCGCCAGCGGCTGGGCCGGACTGGGGATTCACGGCGTCCCCCGCGAATCCACCCCGCCCGACCCAGCGCAGCTGTTGCAGTCGACTAACAGTCGACTCTACCGATCTTCAGCCACGAGGGGCTCAGCCGTTGGCTTTCGCCTTCGCCTCGCGGGCGGCCTGCTGCTCGACCAGGGTCAGCGCGACGTTGTCACGCAGATAGGCCGGCTCGACCTTCTCCGCCGCCATGCCTTCGCCACGGGCGAACGCGGGCACCGCCAGCGCCAGCACGTCCGATGCGCGAGGCAATGCTGCTGCATCGAAGCCACGCAGCCCAGCGCCCAGCTGCGCCACCAGCGCGCCCTCGGCCGCGCCGAAACCAGTGCCGACACCGTAGGCCTGCAGCCCGTCCGGCAGCGCCACCGCCGCCGGTGCGCAGACACGCTCGGCATCGCGCGCCACCGGCAGGCCGTCCACGCGCTCGAAGCGCGCAACGTACAACTCGCCCATCCGCGCATCGATCGCCGACAGGATCTGGTCTTCTTCCGCCGGCGCACGCAGCGCCAGCACCTGCAGCGTCGACACCGGCAGCAGCGGCCGGTCCAGCGCCAGCGCGATGCCCTGCGCGATCGCGATCGCCAGGCGCACGCCGGTGAACGCGCCGGGCCCCCGACTGAGCGCGATGCCATCCAGCTGGCGGCGGCTGATGCCGGCTTCAGCGAGCAGCGCCTCGGCCCACGGCAGGCTCAGTTCGGCATGGCGGCGCGGGGCGATCTCGAAGCGCTCCAGCACCTGCCCATCGACATGCAGGGCAACGGAACAGGCTTCGGTGGCGGTTTCAAAGGCGAGCAGTTTCATCGGATCGGATCAGGACGCATCGGGTCAGAACAGGGGGAACGTGGCACCGGGGGCCGGCTCCGGACCCGGCGCGGGGGCCGGGGCGGTCGGGGCGGCGGCGTCCTCGGCCACGGGGGACCATTGTGGCGCAAAGAAGGCCTGCACATCGGCCAGCGCGCGGGTGCGGCGGAACGGCGGCAGGGAATCGAGGAACACCCGACCATAGCCACGGTTGAGCAGGCGCGGGTCGCACAGCACCAGCACGCCGCGATCGGTCTCGCTGCGGATCAGCCGGCCTACGCCCTGCTTGAGGGCGATCACCGCCTGCGGCAACTGCTCGTCGCGGAACGGATTGCCGCCCTGGCTGCGGATCGCCTCCAGCCGTGCTTCATAGACCGGGTCATCCGGCGCGGCGAACGGCAGTTTGTCGATGACCACCACGCTCAGCGCCTCGCCCACCACGTCCACGCCTTCGCGGAAGCTGGCCGAGCCGAGCAGCACGCCGTTGCCGGAATCGCGGAAGCGATGCAGCAACGTGGCGCGCGGCGCCTCGCCCTGCACGAACAACGGCCACGGCCCATCGCGCAGTGCCTCGGCCGCCTCGCGCAGCGCACGGTGCGAGGCAAACAGCAGGAATGCCCTGCCCTGCGAGGCCTGCAGCACCGGCCGCAGGGCCTGGATGAGCGCCGTGCCGAAGCCGCGTGCCGCCGGATCGGGCAGGCCTTCCGGCAGGTAGCACAGCGCCTGCTCGGGCCAGTTGAACGGACTCGGCTGGACCAGCGTGTGCGGATCATCCAGGCCCAGGCGGGTGGTGATGTGCTCGAAGCCCCCGCCCACGGTCAGCGTGGCCGAGGTAAAGATCCAGGCGGCGCGGCTGCGCTCGCGGTGCTCGCGCAGCGGCCCGGACACATCCATCGGCGTGCGCTGGCAGCGGAAACCGCGCGGCGTGAGTTCGTACCAGAGCACGTCGGCGGCATGCGCCAGCTCGGCCGGGTCGGTGTCGAAATCCAGGGTAGGTTCGTCGTCGCCCAGCCAGCGCGCCAGCCGCGAAACGGCTTCGCGTGCACGGGCGTGGCAGGCATCAAGGCCGGCGGCGGCTTCGCGCAGCGGCTGCAGCGCCTGTTCCAGCGCCACCAGGCAGCTCATGGCCATATCGAAGCCCTCGCGCACCTGCGGCATCGCCAGCGCGCGCCACTGCGTGCCACGCGACGGCAGCCCTTCCATCGCCAGGCGCAGCGCCAGCAGCGCCTGCTGCAGCTGGTCGACGGGTTCCTGCAGCGCCGACTGCGCACCGCCCACGCCACGCGCCTCGGCCAGGCAATCGCGGCCCAGTTCCTGCCATGGGCGCATGCCGAAGCCTTCGCCGAAGAACTGCGCGGCCAGTTCGGGCAACTGGTGTGCCTCGTCGATGACAAAGGCCTGCGCGCCCGGCAGCAGTTCGCCGAAGCCATCCTGTTTCAGGGCCAGATCGGCCAGCAGCAGGTGATGGTTGACCACCACCACGTCGGCCGCCTGCGCACGTTGCCGCGCATGCACGACAAAGCAGTCGTCCCAGAACGGGCAATCAGTGCCCAGGCAGTTGTCGACGGTGGAGGTCACCATGGGCAGCAGCGGCGAATCGTCGGCCAGTCCATCCAGCTCGGCGATGTCACCGAACTGGGAGCGACCGGACCAGGCGAGGATGCGCTGGAACTGCGCGGCCTGTTCGGGGCTGGAAAAGCGCGGTTCGCCCCGTGCCTGCTGCAACCGGTAGCGGCACAGGTAGTTGGCGCGGCCCTTCAGCAGCGCGCTGCGCAGGCCGACGCCCAGCGCCTGGCGCACGCGCGGCAGGTCGCGATGGTAGAGCTGGTCCTGCAGCGCACGGGTGCCGGTGGAAATGATGGTGCGCAGGCCGGACAGCAGCACCGGCACCAGGTAGGCGAAGGTCTTGCCGGTACCGGTGCCGGCCTCGGCCAGCAGCAGATCACGCTGCTGCAGCGCATCGGCGATGGTCTCGGTCAGGCGCAGCTGCGCGGGACGCGGGACGAAGGCATCCAGGTGCGAGGCGAGCGCGCCGCCTTCGCTGAGCGCTTCGCGGCTGGCATGGACGAGGTCGGACATCAGACAGGAAGGATACCCGGCCGGGCGCTGCCCGGCACCCGTTTCAAGCCAGAGCGTAGGCAAAGGCAACAGCAACAGCAACAGCAGTGTTCATGGCTCTGGGTTGTACTGCGGGTTGGCGGGGGGCTGTGGGTTTGCGGGGACGCCGTAAACCCATCCATGGGGGCTTGGTCGCCGCATCCATGCGGCTCACACCCCGCAAA
>NZ_JBYSZR010000060.1:0-3109 GCF_058787375.1 Stenotrophomonas sp. FW305-3-2-15-E-LB1 | reverse complement strand
GTATAACCCAAGGCAACTTGCGGTTATATGGTCAAGCGAATAAGCGCACACGGTGGATGCCTTGGCGGTCAGAGGCGATGAAGGACGTGGCAGCCTGCGAAAAGTATCGGGGAGCTGGCAACAAGCTTTGATCCGGTAATGTCCGAATGGGGAAACCCACCCGCTTGCGGGTATCCTGCAGTGAATACATAGCTGCTGGAAGCGAACCTGGTGAACTGAAATATCTAAGTAACCAGAGGAAAAGAAATCAACCGAGATTCCGTAAGTAGCGACGAGCGAACGCGGACTAGCCCTTAAGCTGATTTGGTTCTAGGAAAACGCTTTGGAAAGAGCGGCCATAGAAGGTGATAGCCCTGTATCTGAAAGGGCCATTTCAGTGAAGACGAGTAGGGCGGGGCACGTGAAACCCTGTCTGAACATGGGGGGACCATCCTCCAAGGCTAAATACTACTGACCGACCGATAGTGAACCAGTACCGTGAGGGAAAGGCGAAAAGAACCCCGGAGAGGGGAGTGAAATAGATCCTGAAACCGTGTGCGTACAAGCAGTAGGAGCTCCGCAAGGAGTGACTGCGTACCTTTTGTATAATGGGTCAGCGACTTACTGTTCGTGGCAAGCTTAACCGTATAGGGGAGGCGAAGGGAAACCGAGTCTGATAAGGGCGCATAGTCGCGGGCAGTAGACCCGAAACCGGGTGATCTAGTCATGGCCAGGGTGAAGGTGCCGTAACAGGTACTGGAGGCCCGAACCCACGTCTGTTGCAAAAGACGGGGATGAGCTGTGATTAGGAGTGAAAAGCTAATCGAACCCGGAGATAGCTGGTTCTCCTCGAAAGCTATTTAGGTAGCGCCTCATATGTATCCTCTCGGGGGTAGAGCACTGTTATGGCTAGGGGGTCATCGCGACTTACCAAACCATTGCAAACTCCGAATACCGAGACGGACTGTATGGGAGACACACGGCGGGTGCTAACGTCCGTCGTGAAAAGGGAAACAACCCAGACCCACAGCTAAGGTCCCAAATTCACTGCTAAGTGGAAAACCATGTGGAAAGGCACAGACAGCCAGGAGGTTGGCTTAGAAGCAGCCACCCTTTAAAGAAAGCGTAATAGCTCACTGGTCGAGTCGGTCTGCGGGGAAGATTTAACGGGGCTAAGCAGTGAACCGAAGCTTGGGGTGTGCATATTTATATGTACGCGGTAGAGGAGCGTTCCGTAAGCCGTTGAAGGTGGATTGAGAAGTCTGCTGGAGGTATCGGAAGTGCGAATGCTGACATGAGTAACGATAATGCGGGTGAAAAACCCGCACGCCGAAAGCCCAAGGTTTCCTTGCGCAACGTTAATCGGCGCAGGGTGAGTCGGCCCCTAAGGCGAGGACGAAAGTCGTAGTCGATGGGAAGCAGGTTAATATTCCTGCACCTCGCGTAAGTGCGATGGAGGGACGGAGAAGGTTAGGTGTACCAGGCGTTGGTTGTCCTGGGGAAAGGCGGTAGGTTTGGATCTTTGGCAAATCCGGGATCCTTTAAGACCGAGCACCGAGACGAGCCTTTAAGGCGAAGTCACTGATACCACGCTTCCAGGAAAAGCTCCTAAGCTTCAGCTTACGCAGACCGTACCGTAAACCGACACAGGTGGGTAGGATGAGAATTCTCAGGCGCTTGAGAGAACTCGGGTGAAGGAACTAGGCAACATGGCACCGTAACTTCGGGAGAAGGTGCACCCTTTTTGGTGGCTCGTGCGAGCTATAGCTGAAGAGGGTCGCAGTAACCAGGCCGCTGCGACTGTTTATCAAAAACACAGCACTCTGCAAACACGAAAGTGGACGTATAGGGTGTGACGCCTGCCCGGTGCTGGAAGGTTAATTGATGGGGTCAGCCGCAAGGCGAAGCTCTTGATCGAAGCCCCAGTAAACGGCGGCCGTAACTATAACGGTCCTAAGGTAGCGAAATTCCTTGTCGGGTAAGTTCCGACCTGCACGAATGGCGTAACGACAGCGGCGCTGTCTCCACCCGAGACTCAGTGAAATTGAAATCGCTGTGAAGATGCAGCGTTCCCGTGGCAAGACGGAAAGACCCCGTGAACCTTTACTATAGCTTTACACTGAACGTTGAGTTCGTCTGTGTAGGATAGGTGGGAGGCTATGAAACTGTGGCGCCAGCTGCAGCGGAGCCATCCTTGAAATACCACCCTGTCGTGCTTGACGTTCTAACCTGGGCCCATTATCTGGGTCGGGGACCGTGTATGGTGGGTAGTTTGACTGGGGCGGTCTCCTCCTAAAGAGTAACGGAGGAGCTCGAAGGTACGCTCAGCGCGGTCGGACATCGCGCACTGTGTGCAAAGGCATAAGCGTGCTTGACTGCAAGATCGACGGATCAAGCAGGTAGGAAACTAGGACTTAGTGATCCGGTGGTTCTGTATGGAAGGGCCATCGCTCAACGGATAAAAGGTACTCCGGGGATAACAGGCTGATACCGCCCAAGAGTTCATATCGACGGCGGTGTTTGGCACCTCGATGTCGGCTCATCACATCCTGGGGCTGTAGTCGGTCCCAAGGGTATGGCTGTTCGCCATTTAAAGTGGTACGCGAGCTGGGTTCAGAACGTCGTGAGACAGTTCGGTCCCTATCTGCCATGGGCGTTGGAGATTTGAGAGGGGCTGCTCCTAGTACGAGAGGACCGGAGTGGACGAACCTCTGGTGTTCCGGTTGTCACGCCAGTGGCATTGCCGGGTAGCTATGTTCGGAAGCGATAACCGCTGAAAGCATCTAAGCGGGAAGCGCGCCTCAAGATGAGATCTCCCGGGGCACAAGCCCCCTGAAGGAACCATATAGACTATGTGGTTGATAGGTCAGGTGTGTAAGTACAGCAATGTATTGAGCTAACTGATACTAATGATCCGTGTGGCTTGACCATATAACCTCAAGTTGCCTTGGCTTTACGACAGCGTCGTAAGAGCATCCAAGTGCACGCTACGTCACAAGAACTATGCGAGGCTGGCGCCTTGTCCCTCGGGACGAGTGCGACTCTCCAAAAGCCTCCCTGGTGAAATTAGCGCTGTGGAACCACCCGATCCCATCCCGAACTCGGAAGTGAAACGCAGCTGCGCCGATGG
>NZ_JBYSZR010000059.1:0-5740 GCF_058787375.1 Stenotrophomonas sp. FW305-3-2-15-E-LB1 | reverse complement strand
CATGGATGGCGCGACCAAGCCCCCATGGATGGGTTTACGGCGTCCCCCTCAACCGGACCCACCCCGCCAACCCACGGGAACCCAGCTTTTGCCGTTGCTCTGGCTCTTGCAGGTGCAGGGCTGCAAGCCCTGCAGAAAAAACAAACCTACCTCAACCGCACCAGCAGGCTGCTGCCCGCACACACCACCGCCAGCCACGCCACGCCGTGCCAACCCCACTGCGCCAGCGCAAGGCTGCCCAGCGCGCCACCCGCGGCCATGCCGATGAACATGCCCGTGAACAACAGCGCGTTGAGGCGGCTGCGCGCCGGCGGCACCAGGCCGTAGACCAGGGTCTGGTGCGCCACCAGCGCCGACTGGAAACCGAAGTCGAACAGCAGCGCGCTCACCACCAGCAGCGGCAGCAGCGCCGGAGCCGGCAGCCAGCTGTCGGCCAGCAGCAGGCCAAAACCCACCAGCGCCACGGCAATCGCCAGGCGCGCCACCGCATGGCTGCCCAGCCGATCGGCGTAACGACCGGCGAACGGTGCCGCCAATGCACCCGCCGCACCGGCAATACCGAACGCACCGGCCGCGGCGCTGCCCAGCCCCAGCGTGGCGTGCAGCATCAGCGCCAGGGTCGACCAGAACGCACTGAAACCCACCGCCAGCAGCGACTGGCTGGCCACCGCGCGCCGCAGTTGCGGCTGCTCGCGCCACAACTGCAGCAGCGACCCCAGCAGCGCGGGATAGCGCAGCGTGCTGGTCGGCGCGAAGCGCGGCAGCGCCTTGGCCATCACCGCGCCCATCGCTGCCACCGACACCGCAGCCAGCACGAACTGCGTGCGCCAGCCCCAGGCTTCGGCCACCACGCCACTGACCACGCGCGACAGCAGGATGCCCAGCAGCAGGCCGGTCATCACCCGGCCGACGATCTGCCCGCGATGCGCGTCCGGGGCCAGCACCGCAGCCGCCGGCACGATGTCCTGGGCCAGCGTGGCCATCAGGCCCACCAGCAGGCTGGCCACCAGCAGCCCCGGCAGTTGCCCGGCCCACGCGGCGGCGGCCAGCGCCACGGACAGCAGCACCGACTTCAGCAGGATCAGGTGGCGACGATCGAAGCGGTCACCCAGCGGGGCCAGCAGCAGGATGCCCAGCGCATAGCCAAGCTGGGTCAGGGTCGGCACCAGGCCGACGCCGCGCTCGCTGGCACCCAGGTCCTGGGCGATCAGGCCCAGCATCGGCTGGCTGTAGTACAGCGATGCAACCGAGAAACCAGCACCGGCGGCCATCGCCAGTACCAACGGGGCCGAAGGAGCGGCCGTCGGCGTGGCGGTCACGGAAACAGAGGAGGTGGACATTCGGGAACTCCCGGGGAGGAATGGTGCATAGCCTGCCGATATTCGCGCCACGTCTGTAGTAGGCTCATCCACATATCCTTCATACGCCACACGCATGAACGACCTGCCCGCCGGCGCCGACCGCCTGGACCTGCTGAGAACCTTCCTGCGCATTGTCGATGCCGGCAGCCTCTCGGCCGCTGCCACCCAGCTGGGCACCACCCAGCCCACGGTGAGCCGGCGCCTGCAGGCACTGGAACGGCAACTGGGCCTGCGCCTGCTGCAGCGCTCCACCCACGGCCTGCAGCTGACCGAGGACGGCCAGCGTTGCCAGCGCCACGCGCAGCGGGTCATCGACGAATGGGAAGCGCTGCAGGCCGAGCTGCATGGCGAAGCGCAGGTCCTGCGTGGACGCCTGCGGGTGATGGTGCCGCACGCGTTCGGGCAGGCGCAGCTGCTGCCGACCATGCTGGACCTCCTCGCCCGGCATCCTCAGCTGAGCCTGGAATGGATACTCGAAGACCATCGCCCGGACTTCGTCGCCGACGGCATCGACTGCGCCGTGCGCGTCGGCCCGGTGGACGAGCCGCGCATGGTGGCCCTGCCACTGGCCGAGGTGCCGCGCATCGTGGTGGCCGCGCCCACCCTGGCCGATCCGTCGCACATCCGCACCCCCGAACAGGCGCAGGCCCTGCCATGGATCGCACTGGCGACCTACTACCGCGAACGCCTGCTGCTGCACGACGCGCAGGGGCGCGCGCACACGCTGTCGATCGCGCCTCGCCTGCTCACTGACAACCTGTTCGTGGTGCAGCGTGCCGCCGTGGCCGGCCTGGGCGCGGCGGTGGTTTCGGCATGGCTGGTGGCTGAGGATCTGGCCGAAGGCCGCCTGGTGCAGCTGCTGCCGCACTGGCAGGCTCCACCGCTGCCGGTGCATCTGGTCTTTCCGGCCGCGCGCCAGCAGCCCCTGCGGCTGCGCGCCTTCATCGACGCGATGAAGGAAGCGCTGCCGCAGCTGCACGGCATGCGGCCGGCAGCGCGGTGAACCCCGGAAGGGTCATTCCTGCTTAGCAGCCTCGGCATTCCACGCTGCCACCTTGGCCTTGGTATCGGCCAGCATCTTGTCCAGCGCCGCACGGTCATACACGGTACCGCGCAGGATCACGCTGTCGATCTTCTCCGTCGCGGCGATGTCCTGCAGCGGGTTGGCGGTCAGCAGCACCAGATCGGCCGCCTTGCCGGTGGCCACGCCACCATAGCGATCCATCTGCCCGAACCAGGCCGGGCCGGAACGGGTGGCGGCCGAGAGTGCCTGCGGCGCGCTCAGGCCTTCCTTCACGAACAGCTGCAGTTCCTGGTGCAGGGCAATGCCCGGGAAGTTGTACGAGTTGAGGAAGCCGGCATCGGTACCGGCAATGATCGTCACGCCCGCTTCCTGCAGCAGCGGCAGCACCGATGCCACCTGGTGGTACTGCGCATGGCGCGCCTCGATCTGCGCCGGGCTGGCCTTGGCCGCGCGGTCCACGCGCCACTGGTAGGTCGCGCGCAGGCCCGGGCCGATGTAGGCCAGGTATGGATCGTTGGCGTGGTCATCCTGGTCGAGGAAATCGAGGATGCGGCCACCATTGAGGGTCGGGGTGACGAACACGCCGCGCTTGGCGAAGTCGCGGTAGGCGTGCATCGCCGTATCGTGGTCGAAGCTGGCATCCAGGCGGCGGTTGGCCTCGGCGCGATCGATGCGGCCCGCACCGAAATCAGCGGCGATCTGCGCTTCATCCTTGCTGCCGGCCTTGAACGCGTAATCGAGATGTTCGATCGAGGCGAGGCCGGCGTCGACGGCCTGTTCGACGGTCAGCGCCATCGGGATATGGCCCGAGGCCTTGAAGCCGGCCTTGCGCGCGGCGCTGGCCGAGTACAGGAACAGCTCCGGCTTCAGCGTGCTGTCGGTGATCTTCACGAAATCGACCTTGTCGTGCTGCAGGCGGGCGATCGCCTTGTCGGCGTCCGCCTCGCTGCCCACCTCGATCGTGCCCTTCCAGACCGGCTTGATGCCTTCGATCTTCGCGCCCGAGCTGAGCAGCCGCGGCCCGAACAGCGTGCCGTTGGCGATCTCGCCGCGCCACTGCAGTACCTGCTCGGGCAGGTCGCCGGAGCAGTCACGCACGGTGGTGATGCCATGGGCGATGTACAGCGGCAGCAGCGCCTTGTTCTCTTCGATCAAGGCCGGGCCGCCGCCGAAGTGCACGTGCATGTCCCACAGGCCGGGGATGAGGTACTTGCCCTTGGCGTCGACCTGGCGGCTGGCGGTCCACTGGCTGCGCAGCTGCGCATCGGGGCCCACCGCGACGATGTCATCGCCACGGATCACCACGCTCTGCCCCGGCACACTGCGTGCGTGCTCGACATCAACCACGGTGGCGTTGCGGATCAGCAGGTCGGCGCGCTCGGCGGCGGACGCCGACAGCGGCGCGACGGCAAGAAGGATCGCGAGGGACAACGGACGGGAACGGAACATGGACAGCATCCTGGTGGGCGCGCGTGGCGCACGGGGTGGAAGGGGTGCGGGGTTCAGCGGCTGGCGCCGGCACGGCGCAGCAGGGTTTCCATCTGCGTGTAGCCACGCTGGCGTGCATGCGCCAGCGGCGTCACGCCATCGCCATCGGCCAGTTCGGGATTTGCGCCGGCGTCGAGCAGCAACTGCACGATCTGCACATGGCGCGGACCACCGTCGCCCAGCAGGATCGCTTCCAGCAGCGCGGTCCAGTGCAGGCGGTTGACATGGTCCACCGCCACGCCTGCACGCAGCAGCGTGCGGACGGTAGCGACATGGCCGCGCTCGGCGGCGGGAATCAAGGCAGTGCCGCCGTAGCGGTTGGTGCTGCGCAGATCCGCACCGTGGGCGAGGGTCAGCGCGAGGATGTCATCCAGGCCGCGCGCGCCGGCATACAGATAGGCACTGTCCTGCAGCGCATCCTTGGCGTTGACGTCGGCACCGGCTTCGATCAGATCGCGCGCCGCATCGAGGTTGTTGCCGTGGGTCGCCAGCAGCAGTGCGGTGCGGCCCTGCCCATCGCGCGACTCCAGGTCGGCACCGTCTTCCAGCGCCGCACGCACGGCATCGGCATCACCGCGCGTGGCGGCATCACGCAGTCGCACATCGGCCGGACCGGCGGTCGCAGAACAGGCCGGCACCACCACCGCCAGCAGGCACAGCAGCAACAGGCGGCCCAGCGGACGGGGCCAGCGACGGCAACGATGGATTCGCATCTGCGGTTCTCCGGTGCAACGGGGCGCCGTGCTTGCCGCCCCCTGCCCTGCATGGTAGAAGTCGCCACGTGCATCCAGAAGTGAAATGTTCAAATGCAAGACAGTGCCAAATCGAATAGAACGCTGTTCGAACTGGACCTGCTGCGTGCGCTGGTGATGGTGGCCGACTGTGGCAGTTTCACCACCGCCGCCACCCGCCTGCATTCCACCCAGTCCACGGTCAGCCAGAAGGTCCGGCGGCTGGAGGAGCTGGCCGGGCACCGCCTGCTCGAGCGCGGCCACCGCGACGTGCACCCCACCGATGCGGGGCACACCCTGCTGGGCTACGCACGGCGCATGCTCGACCTTAACGAGGAAATGGCCCAGGCCCTGGCTGGCGCCACGGTGGAAACCGCGGTGCGCATCGGCGTGCCGGAGGATTTCGTCAACGCGCAGACCACGCGCATGCTGGCCGCCTTCAGCCGCCGCCACCCGCAGGTAAAGCTGGAGATCAGCAGCGGCCTGAGCCGCGATCTGGCGCATGGCTTCGACCACGGCGAGTTGGACCTGGTGCTGGTCAAGCAGCGCCGCAACACCCGCCAGGCGGTGCATTGCCGGCGCGAGCCGATGCACTGGATCGACAGCCTGCGCAGCAGCAGCCTGCTGCAGGATCCATTGCCTCTGGTGACTTTCCCGCCACGCGGCCTGTACCGCGACGAGATGATCCAGGCGGTGGAGGCCCTGGGCCTGCGCTGGCGCATCGCGTTCACCAGTTCCTCGCTGAGTGGCATCCAGGGCGCAGTGGCCGATGGCATCGGCATCAGCCTGCTGCCGCGGCGCGCGGTGGGCCGCGAACACCGGGTCATCGATGGCGAGCGTGGCCTGCCGGTGGTGGACAACTACGAGATCGGGCTGCTGCATCGCCCGGATGCGGATGATGCGGTGCGCGCGCTCGCGGCCGAACTCTGGCGCCAGGTCCAGCGCGAAGCGGAGTAGTCTTCGGCAGGGCTGCGCCCTGCACCTGCCGAAGCCGAAGCAACAGCAACAGCGGGCTATCCGTGGGATGGCGGGGCGGGTCCGGTTGAGGGGGGCGCCGTAAATACGTCCATGTAGGCTCGGTCGCCGCATCCATGCGGCTCACGCCCCCTCAACCGGACCCACCCCGCCTTCGACAG
>NZ_JBYSZR010000058.1:0-5946 GCF_058787375.1 Stenotrophomonas sp. FW305-3-2-15-E-LB1 | reverse complement strand
GATGCCGTCGATCTGCTCGACGCCATCGAGGGTTTCGGCCACCAGCACATCGCTTCCCAGCGACGTATGCAGTCGCAGGAAGCGTTGGGCGTGTGACGGGCCGGCCAGTGCCGCCCGCAGGTTGTTTACCAGTTCCATGGTGTTTTCCCGACGTCCTGAATTTCAAGGTGGTCTGCATGCGACGTACGCATCGGCAGCCTCCGCTTCCTGCTTCCGCGCGGCCTGCGCCCCTCCCGGGCCGCAGGCGCACACGGCGATCAGGCCGCTTCCGGACGGAGCCCGTTCCATGAACGGACGCGGTCCAGCTCACGACCCAGGCCCAGTTCCAGGCTGTCGCAGTGGTCAAGGGCTGCTTCGCAGTCAAGTCCAAAGAATTCCACCAGCGTTCTCCTTTCGCTCAGTGTCATGACACTTTTGAAGCCACCCTTCTTGCCGGCGGTGACTTTGATGGCGTTGATCCGGCTCCCCTCGGCCATTGCTGCCAGCAAGCGGACGTCGAGGACGCCGCCTTGGGTGCAAGGCCGCCACGAGTCAGCCTGCGAGCTGGCTCCTCGACACGGCTGATGTGAGCCTCATGCCGCCCTGCTTGCCCAGCGCTGTTCACCCAAGCGCCGCCCTTCAGATCAGACCGGCCGACGGTCCGGCTCGAACTGCGCCATGACCTCCGGCTCGACCAGTCTCAAAGGGTCATTGGCATCGATCGCGCATTCGTCCTCTACCCACTGCGGCCACACTGGCATACGGCAGGATTTCAGGACCAGCCAGCGGCACAGAACGAGAGGCAACAGCAGTGGCATCAACACAAATCGGGCACCGAGCATGGCGGGCCCCAGGCTGGCAACCACGAACAGATAGCAGTTGCGCCAGGACGGCTTCACCGAGAGGTTCATCTGCCGGTCTTCAATGCTGTCGACCACGGCCTCTGGCCCATTCTCCATGTAGCGCCTGACGAACTCCCAGATTCCCTTGATCTTCTGCTCGTCATCGAAGTAGTGCCCGACGGCGAAGGTGCGCTTGACCACCCGGTCTTCAACGATGCTGCAGCGCAGGTCGCGCAGGAAGTCCTGGGTGGTTCCCCGACCGATGTAGAACACCGCGTCATCCCACGGCACCCGGACTGCCCCTTCCTTGCCTCCGGTGAAGAAATAGACCATCCGGTTACGGCGATTGAATCGCGTCGGATACCAGACGTACGTGAAGAACTCGTATTTGAGTGTCGTGTGCCAGAACAGTACAGGAGCGCCAACAACGCACACTGCAACCATGGCATACATGACCCAGTCCCAGAAGTCGCCTTCCAGATTCGGAATCACCAGGGTGAACAGGAGGAAGAAGCCGAGCAGGAACAGCCCGATGGTTCCAAGCAGGACCATGGTGGTGGACACCATGCCCCGCAGCCTGAAGCGCCGATCAATGAGGTCAACGTATGTCGAATTGAAGTGAACCAGCGAAGCTCGCTCGTCGGGAGCGACGTCCTGCTCGACCTTGGGACTGAAGCGCGAGGCATTCTCCTGGGGCGAAAGGAAACCACCTTCGGGAAACTCGCGCATCCAACCGGTATACATCAATCCTCCTCACCCAAGGCCTGCAGGCCACTCATCTCATCCTGAAGCGTATCGAATTTCCGGCTCTTGTGCTTTCCAAAATAGGAGGCATCCAGCCACTTCTGGATCTTCGTCGGTTTGAAGTAGGCAACGATCAAAGTGATGATCGCGACCACCAGACCGATGATCAAGCCAACGAAAGCGAACGTGGTGAACAGCAGGATCGCAGCGATGATGCTTGCCAGGCCGAGGACGATCATGCAGATGCCATAGCCACGCGAAAGGCCGATGTCCTGGTAGCCATCAATGATGCTCAGCGTACCTCCGATCAATCCCGCGGCGGCACCAAGGAACTTGCCGATGCCGCCCAACAGTCCCGCCCTGCTGCTCAACTGGCCCGAAAGGGCCCGCAGCCTTATGCCGTGGCTGCCAGCCCACCACGGATGCTTCTTGGCGACGCCCGCACTCAGCTCCATCAAACCGCCCGTCAGGCCAGCGACGCCACCTGCGAAGTTGGTTATCTTCACGTCCTTCTCTTCGGCCTTCGCCTTCCTCATCTCGTCCCACGCTCGTCCAAGACTGAACGCGGTGAAGATGTTGGAGACGACGCCCACCTTGAAATCGAGATCGAAAACGCGCCTGACATTGCGCTGCAACAGGGCGTCGAACTCTTCGTGCCGGACGATGACGGACTGGGAAATATGCAGATCGCGCTGAGCGCCCCGCATCTGCACCAGCCTCTGCGCCTCGCTTTCATCCACGATCAAGAAGGCCTGATAGGGGTAGCGTCGGCCTCGGGCATCCTCCATGTTGTCCAGCGATGCGCGCACTGCACTACGGTACTGATGCGAGTTCCCGCCAGAGATGCTCGCCAGTGCCGAGGCCACCATTCTTGTAGCCTGCTTTCGCGTTGCCTCTGTGCGCAGATCGATCAGTCTCAGCCTTGTGTTTGGATCTTCTGTCTTTGCAAGCGCTCCGAGCAGTGAGATGACGCGTCGTTCAGGCAGCTTTGCAGCCATCCAGCCAATCGCACCGTCTCCAAGGCCACTCAGTCTCGAGACAACGGGTCCACTGATCTGATACGCATACTTTGCAATGGCATGCATGGCCACCTGCATCCACTTCCCGCCAACAGGCGCCGGACCGCCCGCCATTGCAGATTTGTAGCCGTCGCTGGTCAGTACGGTATTGAATACACCCCAGATCTTCTCAGACGCATCCGCCCAACTGGTGCCGTCCTTGTTGATGGCACCATCCTTCATGGCCGCGGCCCAGCCCTTGATGATCTCTTCCTGGTTCGCCGCCAGGGCACGGACCTCTACGGATCCCGGCTTCTCGGGATCCTCTCCGAGACGGTCCATGAGGAAGCGCATGACACTCGCCCTTGCCGTGGCGTCGGTGATCACCAGCATTGCCTTGTGCACATAGGCGATACCGCTGTCTATGTTTCGCTTGTCGAAATTGTGAATGAAGTGATTTCTGTACGCGTCGGAGCCCATCCACGCCAGGTATGCAGCATCGAGCGGCTCGACCGTTGCCTTCTCGAAGGCAGACAGTTCAGCCGGGTACTCGACCTCGATGTATTGCTTCTTCTTGGTGTTGTCGAACAGATCGATGTGATCGCTCTGCCAGGCATCGGTTCCGAGACGGTCAGCCTCTTCCTCGGTGATGTAGCCCGCATACTCCATCTTCTCGCCGGCATTGCGCCCCCGGTAGGCACCACTGGAGTGCGCTGGGAACAGGGTGCCGAAGATGCCCGCAACCGTGGAACGCGTCTCACTGGTTCGCTGCACTGCATTGTGCCGCACCGCCATGGCAATGGCATCGATCGCCTGCGCGCTCTCCCGCTTCCAACGACGCAAGGGCTCATTTGTCCATGCATGGGTACGGCGGATGATCTGGGAGTTCAGATCCATCGCAATCCCGATCGGATCATCAAGCGCGACCATCGCCACCTTGATGTCCTTGCCAGCCTGCCTAGCTGCCTCAAGCAACTGGGGAACCTGCCCAACCGCACTGTTGAATGGACTCAGGGAATCGGCAAACGCTGGTGACGTGCTCTGCTGGCCGGCATCAAGCCCCAACGGCCATGCGAAACGGATCGGCTGTATCATCCGTTCAAACAGATCGCCGCCAACCTTGAACTCCGCCACCTCCGCGTGATGCGCGGCCAACGCGCCTGCATGCGGCTGCTCCGCTTCGCCCTTGGACTGGCACCAGGCCGCACCGTCGAACTTGCGCATGTTCGCCTGCCGCACCGCAGGCTTGTCCATGTGCTCTTTCAGTACGGCAGCTGTCCATGGCGTATCGCAGAACGCCATCCACACATTGCCGACCCTGCCTGGGATGTGCGCATCGGGAATGGGAACGCACCGCGCCATCTCCGAGGTTGCCCGACGACCGCAGGGAGCGTTGTCCAGGTCCTCCAGGCTTGGGGGCTGGGAACTGTGGATGTCGAATTCCGTGAGATAGCCCTTGGCGTCTGCCAGATAGGCCTTCCAGCCCCTCGCGCCAAGATGCTCATTGAAGACATACACATACCCTTCCCGCACTGTGCGCAGGGTGTACTGTGCGAGCGCACGAGGCAGCTGCACGGCACTTCCCCCACCAGCGAAACTGCCTGCAAGCTGCGGCGCCTGCGCCCACGCATTGACATCCGTTCTGGCGACGGCATAGCGCAACGGCATCAACAGGAGGCCCTTGCGATCACAGGCAGGACAGTGCTTGGTGAGATCCTCGCAGGGAGAAAGCACCTTTGCAGTGGTGCCGGCGCCGGCCTCACGCTTGGTCGCAGCTGTTTTCTCGTTGTCCCACTGGCCGCCCTGGTCCGTCGCTACGAACCTGTAGGTGGCCTTCCAGGCTTCTTTCTTTCCCGCGGGACGCTCTCGATTGCCCCACACATAGATCTGTCGACCGTCGCTGGTGCTGTAGCACTCACAGGTGACCAAATTCCGCTCGGCAAAGTACTTGAGCGAGGTTCGTCCCTCGCCATCGGGTTCGGAAACCACATACCAACCTGGCTTGAACTCAGACATTTCCCACTCCTGTGATTTCGTTTTCCGGCCATCGCCGCGCGGATTCCGGCGCAGCCTGGTCCGCCGTTTCCATGCTACGGGTCAGTGCTTCAAGATCCAGGTCGGCTGTTGCACCCAGATAGGTTCCTCCGCTCTGCCGCATGTCGCTGAGACACCGCTTCATGACTGGATGCAGGAACAAGGCATCGCCATGGAGAACCGCGTCGACGGCAAATGCCTGCTGGTCCTCCGTCGAAACCATTCCTTCCTGCTCGATCGCCCGACGCAGCGCCGCATCGATGCGCTCATGGAGAGCGGAGGACGCCAGCGTGCCCGCGAGCCTGGCGATCTCGCGAGCAGTCCGGTTGACCAGCTCGACTCTGAAGACCGCATCCCATTGCGACTCGCTCCAGGATTCGTCGTGCGGCTTGTCCTCTGCCGGCCGCGCCGTACACGTCCAGGTGCCGAGATCGAGATCCCGCCAGCACCACACATCGATCGACCCCATCAAGCCGTGCAGCTGGGCAGGCGAAAGAATCCGCGGAAGATGCATGAATACGCGGGGATCATGGAGTCTGATCCAGTACCGGTCACTGCCCGGCTTCCGCCGGAACATCATCGAGCGAAGGTGGCTGGCAACCTGATCAACCGGGGCATTGCTTCCAAGCAGTGCCAGAAGACCGCGCGGCTCACCTGTCACATAGGTGCTCTCGAGCTCATCAAGCAGCGCCACGCGCAGATCCGGACTGGCGCCATCAAGCAAGACCAGGTGCGGACACATCCCCGCCGGCAAGGCGACAGCCTGGGGCTCCAGGCTGAGCGTCCGGAATGAGCTCAGCGACGGAACGAGATCCAGCACCGATTCGCTGATGATTGCAATGGGATACTCAAGGATGTGCCTATGTGAGAAACCCATGGCATCAGCTCACTGGCACAACGGCTGCGCCCGCGCGTTCCGCGTTGGCCGCCTTGGTCGGACACAGAGCAAGCTTGCCATCGTTGGACTTCGCCTCCCCCGCCACACTCGCCGGTCCCACCCAATCACGCTGGCTCGCCTTGAACTCCACCTTCCCCGGCGCGCCGAGCTCGATGTTGTCGCCCTCGATCCGGATGTACGCCCCCGCCGCCGTGGCCAGCAGATGCTTGCTCGGCGCCGACAGCATCACGTCTGCTTCGGTGCTGGCAATGCGCACCTGGGTCTTGGCTGCCACGATCGCCTGGTTCTTGTGCGCGCGTGCGCTCACCTTGCCCTGCGCGGCGTGCAGTGCGATGCCGCGTTCCTGGTTCGGGCTCTCGCCGCTGGGCTGCACTCCGGCGGTGTACAGCACCAGGCCGCCGGCAACCGCCAGCGTCAGCGAGCCCTGCGTCATCCAGTTCAGCGCCACGCC
>NZ_JBYSZR010000057.1:0-6434 GCF_058787375.1 Stenotrophomonas sp. FW305-3-2-15-E-LB1 | reverse complement strand
ATCCACGCCATGCGTGGATGATTCATTCGATATCTGACAGATGTGCCGACCAACGGTCGGCACCCACCAACCGCCGCCGTTGCCAGTAGATCCACGCCATGCGTGGATGATTCGCTCGATATCTGACAGATGTGCCGACCAACGGTCGGCACCCACCAACAGCCACCGCCCCGCCAACCCTCGGAATGCCGCTCTGGCTTCTGACGTTGAAGTTGATTCAAAGCAGGTGCAGGGCTGCAAGCCCTGCAAAAAAACACCCACCCCTTACAACAGCGGCTGCCGCGTCAGTCCCACCGGCCGTGCGTTGTCATCCATGTGCAGCGTCACCGCTTTCGCGTGCATCAGCTGCTCGGCCAGCGCATCGCTCGCACCCAGTGCGCGGGCGATGTCCTGGCGGCTGGAATCCTCGCGCGGCGCACGCCGTTCCTTGCCACCAAACCGGAAACGGTTGTACTCGGCCCAGGCGATCAGCAACAGCGAGCAGCAGACCAGGATCACCGGCAGCGCGATCATCACGAAGGGATCCACGTGCTGGCTGTGCTGGTACAACTGCACGTAGGCCAGGTGCCCGCCCAGCAGCCATGAAACCAGAGTCACCAGCGGTGCCCATAGGTAGAAGTAGAAGCCCCAGAACGCCAGGGTCACGAAGCCCCAGGCCGTGCGCTGCAGGCGCGGCTGCTGGCGCGACTTCTGGATCAACCGCGAATCGAAGCGGTTGGACGATTTTGTCTTGGTGGTGCCGCGGACGGTGCTCATCGGATCCCCCGGTCAGGGCTGACCCAGGTGGCACGCTTGCCGCGGCGCTTGAACAACGTCTTCGGCAACGCCACCAGGGTGGTGAAGAGGCTGATCAGCCAGTACGCCATCGGGTACCAGATGACCCAGAAGTAGTTGCGTCCAATGTGTGTTTCGTAACGACGATCGATGATGAGGCTGCTGGCGAACTGCAGCAGGCAGACCAGCGCCAGGATCACGCCGTGCCATTGCGGCAGCAGCGTGTCGATGTACAGCGGGGCCGGCAGCGGGATGAACTTGCCCAGCGCCCACAGCACCACGATCAGCAGCATGGTGTACGCCCAGAACACGCTGAGGATGTACTCCAGCAGCACGCCCCACATGCGCCGCTTGCGCCAGCTGAACAACGATGCGCCGTGCCGCCGCAGCACTTCCACGCCGCCCTGCGCCCAGCGCAGGCGCTGCCGCCACAGGCCCTTCAGTGTCTCCGGCATCAGGATGAAGCACAGCGCGTTGGGTTCGTAGCGGATGTCCCAGTGGTCCAGCTGCAGGCGCCAGCTGATGTCGATGTCCTCGGTCACCATGTCGTCGGCCCAGTAGCCGATGCGGTGCAGGGCCGTGCGACGGAACGCGGCAATCACCCCGGACACGGTGAAAATGCGCCCATACACGCGCTGCGCGCGCTTGATCATGCCGATGATCGAGGAGAACTCGGCCACCTGCAGGCGGCCCAGCAGCGTGGAGCGGTTGCGGATGCGCGGGTTGCCGGTCACCGCGCCCACGCGCGGGCCGCTGGTCAGGTGCCAGACCATCCAGTGCATGGCGTACTCTTCCAGCATCGCATCGCCGTCGATGCACACCAGGTACTCCGAGCGCGAGGCCAGGGCGCCCATCCGCAGTGCATTGGCCTTGCCCAGGTTGCGGTCCAGGTGCACCACCCGCAGGCGCGGGTGCAGGGCAGCCAATGCGTCCAGGCGGGCGCCGGTATCGTCGCTGCTGCCATCGTTGATGGCGATCACTTCGAAATCCGGATAGCGCTGCGCCAGCGCCGCGCCGATGGTGTCGTCCAGGTTGTCCGATTCGTTGTGGCAAGGAATCAGCAGCGTGGCGAACGGGTAGCTGTCCATCGGCGGCGGATCATTGCGCGGTCGCGACTTCCGCTCGCGCCGGAAGAAGTAGTAAAGGCCGCCTGACATCCAGAAGAACGCCATCACCATCGGGTAGAAGAAGGCGAACTGGAACAGGGCATACAGCCAGGGGCTCATGTCCATGTCACTTCTCCGGGTACGGGAAGTTGCGCGCGGACATCGCGGCGCGCGCGTCCGTGGTCGACGGCTTGTCGGCGATGAAATCGTCCGGGTACCACGCGAAATGGCGCACGCCCTGCGCCTGCAGGCGGCGTACCTGCGCGCGCAGGCGCTGGCCGCTGATCGGCGTCTGCGTGCGCCAGTCCACGGTCTGCAGCTCGAACAGCGTGTGCTTCAGCTCGGGGTCGTGCGCGCGCACGGCGGTGACCAGGCGGTCCAGCCAGCGCTCGGGGTGCTTGCTGCCTTCCATCCACGGCATCGCCATCAGCGCGGTGCGGTCATAGGCGTGGTTGAACAGGTCCAGGCGCTGGGCGAACCAGCTGGCGCTCTGCGGTTCCAGTACCGGCTGCGCATACAGGTTGCGCACCGTGCCCAGCTTCGGCCGCCAGCGCTGGGCGGTATCGCGCAGCTCCAGGGTGAAGTCGATCAGCGCCTGGGTGCGGCCGCCATCGGTGCCTTCCTGCGGCAGCTGCGCCAGTTCGGTGTCGCGCACATAGGCATCGTCATGGAACAGCAGGCCTTCGAAGTACGAATTGATCGCCAGGTCTTCGTAGATGTCCTTGATGATCTGCCGCGCCTGCGGCTTGGTGAAGTCCAGGCGGTACATGCCGTCGCGTTCCGGGCTGGCGATGCCCAGCGCGGTGCGCTGCGCCGCATCGGGCAGCTCGTAGCCCAGCACCGGCAGCCAGGCGTAGACCTTCACCCCGGCGCGGGTCTTCAGCTGCCATGCCACGCGGTTGAACAGGTCCGCGCGCATCGGCATGTGGCGGTTGGGGAAGTACAGCGCATCGGCGGTGTTGTTGCCATCGGGGTCCGCAAAGGCCTGCAGGTAGACATGGGTCGGGCCCACCGTCTTGACGCGGTCGATCAGCTTGTCGAGGTTGCGTGCCAGCTGTGCCGGGTCCGGGTCGTAGACCGCATCCAGGTCGATCTGCAGCGCACGGGTGCCATCGAGGCTGACATTGCGGCGCAGTTCGAAGGCGAGCGAGCTGACGTTCGGGTTGTTGGTCACCAGCAGGCGGGCCAGGCCATGCAGGTCGGAAGTGACCGGCGTGCTGCGGCCCTCCAGGTCGAACGACACCGGCATGCCCAGTTGTTCGGCGATGTCGTTGCTCAGCTGGTTGTAGGCCGCATACGGCCACACGATCGCCTTCGGGGTGACGCCCAGTTCCTTCTGGATGCGCTTGACGCTCAGCGCGAGATCGTCGCGCAGGCGCTTTTCGTACTGCTGCGTGGTCTCGTAGCGCTGCGTCTGCGGGTCGTAGGTGCGGGTGATCACCGCCGGGGTCTGGTTGCCCTGCGGGTTGGACTGCACGCCGTGGTGCTGGTTGTCGGTATGGCTGGCCAGTTCGATCAGCCCACTGGCCTGCATTTCCCGCAGCTGGTCCCAGGTCAGGAAATCAGCGTGGCCGAACGGGCGGTAGCCGTAGTCGATGGTGCGGCCCGGGGCCATGTCGACGTAATCGGTGATCACCGCCACCAGCGCCGGGTAGTTGTAGGCGCGCAGCAGCGGGTAGACGCGGCTGTAGACGCTGCGCAGGCCATCATCGAAGGTCAGCAGGACCGGCCGCGGCGGCAGCTGGGCTTCGCCGCGCGAGGCCTTGATCAGCTGCGACAGCGAGATCGGGTGGTAGCCGTGCGCGCTGAGCCAGTCCAGGTGCGCAGCGAAGTTCTGCGTGCTGACCGCGTAGGCATCGGCATCGCCCTTCTCACGCACATCGTCGCGGATGTCGTGGTAGCTCAGCACCAGCAGGCCGTTGTCGGCCGAATCCAGGTCGCGCTCCTGGGCAGCGGCCGGCAGGGCCAGCAGCACCAGCCCCAGCAGCAGCACGGTCATCAGGTTTCGAAGCATCCGTTCCATCTCACTCTCCCCAGCGCAGCGCGGCATCGAAGCCGATGTGACGTTCACGTTGGCCGTCGTAGACCGGCCGCGACCAGCTCACGCCGTACTCCAGGATCCTGCCCTGGCCGAACTGCCACTCGTGGCGATAGGCCACCGTGGGGATGAGCGAACTGCCGAACCCTTCCTGCCAGTAGTCGCCCAGCGACACCGTCAGGCGGTGCCGGAAGTGGCGCTCGTAGTGGCGCCACAGCTGCTGGTCGATGCGCAGGCCGATTTCCACCGAGCGGTCACGCGAGGGATTGAAGTACGGCGCATCGTCGAGCGAGCCGCGGCTGGTGTAGAGGCTGCCGAGGCCGTCGACCACCACGCGCGGGCGGGTCAGCAGGCGCTGCTCGATGGCGGTGTTCAGGGTGTCGCGGCGGTTGCCGTCGTCGTAGCGGAACTGGCTGCCACCCAGGCTCCAGTGCGTGCGCTCGTTGCGGGTGTAATCAACCGCCACCGCCACGCTGTCGGCGGTGATGCCCGACACGCGCGCCTGCATCGAGGCTTCCGGATCGTTGCGCGCGGCGGTCACGCCGGCGTGCCACTGGTCGTTGAACTGCCAGCCGAAGCCGCCGCGCAGGCCGGTGTCGCCGATGCTGTCGTTGGGTCGCAGCACGGCGGCCTCGGCATCGACGCGGCCGAAGCGGTAGCGTGCACCCGCGCCCATCCACAGCGGGTTGATCTTCTGGTCCTGGAAGGTCACCGAACGACGGTCGGCGAAGGCGAACAGGCGCCAGCGGTCGTCGAGGATCGGCGAGGCTACTTCGGTGCCGTAATGCAGGTCGTCGTTGCCCAGCGGCGAACTGCCGCCACCGCCGGAACTGCGGCCGCCTTCCACCGTGGCCTGCAGCTGCCAGCCGCGGTGCGCGCGCCAGTCGCGGTCCATGCGCTGCACCGAGGGCTGGTTGGGGTAACGCTCGAGCAGATCGTCATGCAGCGGCCGGGCGAGGTCGTCGCGCTGCAGCTGCACGTAGGATTCGTACATGCCGATCCGCGGCGACACGTCGCGCGGGTCCAGCGTGTAGGCCATCTGGTGCCGCTCCAGCGCCCGACGTGGCCAGCCGCGCATCTGGTAGACGCTGCCCAGTGCGGTCTGCAGGCCACCGTTGCCGGGCCCGACATCGACCAGGGCTTCCAGCTCGCGCTGTGCGGTAGGCAGATCGCCGCTGTAGGCGCGGATCATCGACAGGTTGAGGTCGGCCTCGTAGCGCGCCCAGTTGGCATAGGGGCTCTTGCCGCCGCCCCAGCGCCATGCCGGCTCATCCTTCTGCCAGGCGTCCAGGTAGCCGATGGCCTTCTCGGCCTGCTCGGTCTCGAGGTAGGCGTAGGCCAGCTCGGAACGGGACTCGAAGCGCGAAGGATCGTTCTTCACGGCCGCTTCCAGCAGCGGAATCGCCTCATCCGGGTGCTGGGTGGCCATCATCGAATCGCCCACTGCCGGCAGCACGTAGTCGGGCAGGGCATGGCCTTCCTGCTGCAGGGCCCGCGCTTCGTCGCGCACCTGGGCATGGCGGGACAGGCGGTTGAGCAGGATCAGGCGGTCCATGCGGATGCGCAGGGGCGCCTGCGCCAGCGGCGTGCCATCGCGCTGCACGTACTGCTCCATTTCCGCCAGCGATGCTTCGGCTTCGTCCAGGCGGCTGTCCTCGCTCTGGCCGTAGGCCAGGCTCCAGTTCACCCGCTTGGCGATGTAGTTCGCTTCCAGTCGTGCCTTCTGGTCGGCATCGAACAGGTCGGGCCGCGCCTGGTACAGGCGCCAGGCGCGGTCGGCGTTGCCGATATCACCCAGGGTCAGAACCTGCAGCTTGTACAGCAGCGGATCGTTGGGCTCCTGCAGCTGCGAGCGCTCGATGGCGGCCAGGGCATCGACCCAGCGGGCCTGGTCACGGTAGTGGCCAATTTCAGCCAGCCGGTCAGCGCGGCTGGCGGCGGGTGGCGGCGAAGCGGCATGGGCCCCGAACGCCAGCGCGGCGCAGGCCAGGCCGACGCAGAGCGCCAGCGGACGGTGGACAATCATGAAACCCCCTTAGCATCCCTACTTCAACGATGTGCTGAAAGTGTGACGCACATCACATGCCAACTGTGCTTGGCCGTCTCCCAAGGTGGCCAGAGCCTGCCTTTACAGCTAAGACGCAATAGTCCCGCCAGACCGGTCAAGCTCATCGCAACTCCCTGACAACCAAACACTTTTTCAGGTCTTTCAGCGGTGCCCAAGGCACCCGCCGGACGCCGCCGCGCCCTGACCCGGGGTCTGGAGCCGCCCAGAACGGCAGCCCCTCCGCGTCATGATTGGACACCCTACGTCAGCAGGTGCCGAAGCGATGTGTAGAAGCCTCGTGAGACATACGTGCGCATCCCATCAGATTCGAGATCCGACCACGTTCATCCACGCAGGACGTGGATGTTCCAACCGTCACACGGAAATTGTCGGGGGTGGGGCGGTGTGGGTGGGCAGGACCGTTGGCGCCATGGATGGCGCCATCGAGCCCCCAAGGATGGGTTTACGG
>NZ_JBYSZR010000056.1:0-7841 GCF_058787375.1 Stenotrophomonas sp. FW305-3-2-15-E-LB1 | reverse complement strand
AATTTGAAACAAACCTCATATCTATTCATGTAACCCTCGGGGTCGGATCAGGTGTCCAACTCCCGGGGGTCACTTCATGGATGGGTTCACGGCGTCCCCCGCGAACCCAACCCGACCGACCAGCGCGACGGTTTTGCCGTTGATCCACCAGCCACCACCACCCACGAGGGGCTGCGCCGTTGGCTGGAAACCCCCGCTTGTTAGCTGGAAGTTAAGGATCTGTAAGCGTTCTGCAGTGATCCGGCAGTCATCTGCATGCAACCGATCGTCATTAGCCTTCGTGACGTTCCAGTCAGCTTGATCGCGGTAAGCTCTATCCCGATGAGCTCGCAAGTACCGCTCATCGTGTGCAGTACGCAGTAGCAATTTGGAGGAAGACATCACATGGCAATCGTTCTCTATGTGGGTGGTAGCAAGGATGGCGAAAAGGGCGTAGTGCCCTACGGCTTCAGCAAATCCCGCGCCGACACCGCGCTGGGGCCGGAGTTCTACACCGAGCGGTTCATGGAACTGCAGGGTGTCGGCAAGGTCCGGTTGATGGCCCTGGAAAGCCTGCGCGACGACATCGTCATGCAGCGCGCCGCCCGCCACTACCGTTGACCCCGTAGCACGCGGCAGGGCGCGCCCACCATCGCGCGCCCGCGCCGGCATCCCAGCCCCCCCCTCGCCAGGATGCCGGCGTCCAGACCGGCCGCCGGAGGCTGAATCCCACCGCCTGTCAACGCCTTGTCCCGCTTGGCCGTGGGTTGCCAGAATGGGGCCTTCCCGTAACGCGGCCCAGACCTGAAGCAATGCACGACGCCAAGAACGCCCAGAGCGCGCTCGCCCAGCAGATCGCCCAGACCATCGCCGACGAGATCGGTGCCCAGTCCGCCCAGGTACGTGCCGCGGTCGGCCTGCTCGACGAGGGCGCCAGCGTTCCGTTCATCGCCCGCTACCGCAAGGAAGTGACCGGTGGCCTGGACGACACCCAGCTGCGCAACCTGGAAGTACGCCTGACCTACCTGCGCGAGCTGGAAGACCGCCGCGCCGCCGTGTTGGCCAGCATCGGCGAGCAGGGCAAGCTGAGCGACGCGCTGCGCAATGACATCCTCGCGGCCGATACCAAGAGCCGCCTGGAAGATCTGTACCTGCCGTACAAGCCCAAGCGCCGCACCCGCGCGCAGATCGCCCGTGAGGCCGGGCTGGAGCCGCTGGCCGATGGCCTGCTGGGCGACCCCACGCAGGACCCGCAGGTGTTCGCTGCCACCTTCGTCGATGCTGAAAAGGGCGTGGCCGATACCAAGGCGGCGCTGGAAGGCGCCCGCGCGATCCTGATGGAGCGCTGGGGCGAAGATGCCGCGCTGGTGGGCGAACTGCGCACCTGGCTGGGCGAAACCGGCGTCATCCGCGCCCGCGTGGCCGAGGGCAAGGAAACCGAGGGCGCCAAGTACCGCGATTATTTCGAGCACGCCGAATCGCTGGCGAAGATTCCCTCGCACCGCCTGCTGGCGCTGTTCCGTGCGCGCCGCGAAGAGATCCTGTTCCTGGAGCTGGACCCGGGCAGCGATGCCGAAGCCGGCCACCAGTACGCCGAAGGCCGCGTGGCACGCAAGGCCGGCATCGCCGACCAGGGCCGCGCCGGCGATCGCTGGCTGCTCGATGCCTGCCGCCTGACCTGGCGCGCGAAGCTGCACACGCACCTGCTGCTGGACCTGTTCAACCAGGCCCGCGAGAAGGCCGAGGCTGACGCCATTGCCGTGTTCGGTGACAACCTGAAGGACCTGCTGCTGGCCGCGCCGGCCGGGCCGAAGACCGTGCTGGGCCTGGACCCGGGCATCCGCACCGGCTGCAAGATCGCCGTGGTCGATGCCACCGGCAAGCTGGTGGCCACCGAGACCATCTACCCGCACGAGCCACGCCGGCAGTGGGACCAGTCGCTGCAGACGATCAGGCAGCTGTGCGCCAAGCACAACGTTGAACTGATCGCGATCGGCAACGGCACCGCCAGCCGCGAGACCGACAAGCTGGCCGGTGAGGCGATCAAGGCCGCCGGCAACCCGAAGCTGCAGAAGGTGGTGGTCAGCGAGGCCGGTGCTTCGGTGTACTCGGCGTCTGAATTTGCGGCCAGGGAGTTCCCCGGCCTGGACGTGTCGCTGCGTGGCGCGGTGTCGATCGCCCGCCGCCTGCAGGACCCGCTGGCCGAACTGGTGAAGATCGAACCCAAGGCGATCGGTGTCGGCCAGTACCAGCACGATGTGGACCAGTACCGCCTGGCACGGGCGCTGGATGCGCGCGTGGAGGACTGCGTGAATGCTGTCGGCGTCTATGTCAACACCGCGTCGGCCGCGCTGCTGTCGCGCGTGTCCGGCCTGTCGTCCACGGTGGCCGAGAACATCGTGCGCCACCGCGATGACAACGGCCCGTTCAAGCGCCGCAAGGACCTGCTGAAGGTCGCGCGCCTGGGCGAAAAGACCTTCGAGCAGTGCGCCGGCTTCCTGCGCATCGCCGATGGAGACCAGCCGCTGGATGCCTCGGCCGTGCACCCGGAAGCCTATCCGGTGGTCGAGCGCATCGTCGCCAGCACCGCGCGCCCGATCAAGGCGCTGATCGGCGACGGCAGCTTCCTGCGTGGCCTTAAAGCCGAGCAGTTCACCGATGCGACCTTCGGCGTGCCGACCGTGCGCGACATCCTCAAGGAACTGGAAAAGCCGGGCCGCGACCCGCGTCCGGAGTTCAAGGCGGCCCGCTTCGCCGAGGGCGTGGAGGACATCAAAGACCTGCGCGAAGGCATGGTGCTGGAAGGCGTGGTCAGCAACGTGGCCGCCTTCGGTGCCTTCGTCGACATCGGCGTGCACCAGGACGGGCTCATCCATATCTCGGCGCTGTCGGACACCTTCGTCAAGGATCCGCGCGACGTGGTCAAGGCCGGCGACATCGTCAAGGTGAAGGTGCTGGAGGTGGACGTGCCGCGCAAGCGCATCGCCCTGACCCGGCGCCTGGACGATACCCCGGGCCAGGCCACCAGCCGGCCGGGCCAGCGCGAGGAGCGCGGCCAGGGGCAGGGGCCGCGCCGCGATGCAGGCGGCCCGAACCGTGGCCCGAACCGCGGGCAGGGCACGGGCGGCCGCCCCGCGCAGTCGGCGCCACCGGCCAACAACGCCCTGGCCGACGCCTTCGCCCGCGCCAAGCGCAGCTGACCTCCGCCCCCACCCGCGCTGCGGCCCGGGTGGGGGGACTTGTCGAGGTTCCCCCGCAGTGCGCACACTTGCGCCCATGGGGGGCCATCGGGCCGTCCCGACGTCGCCGGGGGAGGGCCGTGGCGCCAATCGTAGCCGCCAGCATCCACCAGGGTTGCAGCCCACTGCTGCGGCCGGCGCGCGCGTGCGCGCAGGGCACGGGGCGCTGATGGGCGGCCCCGGCAACAACGAAGGCACCCTGGTCGAGCGCCGCCTGCTGGAGCTGGCCGAAGACCGTCGCCGCCTGGCGATGATCATTGAAGGCACCGCCGCCGGCACCTGGGAATGGAACGTGCAGACCGGCCAGATGCGCATCAACGCGCGCTGGGCGGAGATCGTCGGCTACCGCCAGGAAGACCTGGAGCCGGTAAGCCAGGACACGTTCCAGGCACTGGTCCATCCCGATGACCTGGCGCGTTCGGATGCGGCGCTGGAAGCGCATTTCCAGGGGCACACCGATCAGTACGCGTGCCTGCTGCGCATGCGCCACAAGGACGGGCGGTGGATCTGGATCCATGACCGCGGGCGCGTGTTCGAGTGGGACGGGCAGGGGCGACCGCTGTGGATGGCCGGCGCCCATGACGATGTGACCGAACTGCAGCAGGCCCGGCAGGACGCGGCGGAAATGCGCCAGCGGCTGCAGGCGCTGGTCGATGCATCCGACGAAGTGGCGGTGATGGCCACTGACCCGCAGGGCACGATCACCCTGTTCAACACCGGCGCCGAGCGCCTGCTGGGCTATTCGGCCGACGACGTGGTGGGCCGGGTCGACCCGGGCATCTTCCATGAGCCTGAAGAGATGGCCGTGTTCCTGGCGCCGCTGGCCGATGCCGAGGGGCGCCTGCCGACGATGTTCCAGGCCATGACCGCGCAGGCCCAGGGCCGCACGTTCTCGCGGCAGTGGACCTTCCTGCGCAAGGATGGCCAGCGCAGGCAGGTGCGCCTGTCGATCAGCCGCATGGACGGTGCCGACGGCCAGCGCATCGGCTACGTCGGCACGGCCATCGACATCACCGAGATGCAGCAGGCGCGTGCCGATGCGCGGCTGGCGGCGGACAAGTTCGCCGGTGCGTTCACCTCGGCGGCGCTGGGCATGGCCCTGGTCTCGCTCGAAGGGCGCTGGCTGGACGTCAACGAAGCACTGTGCCGCATCCTCGGCTACCCGCGCGAAGAGCTGCTGCAGGTCGATTTCCAGCGCCTGACCCACCCGGCCGACCTGCAGAACGACCTGGCCCTGGTGCAGGACCTGCTGGCCGGCCGGCGCAATCACTACCATCTGGAAAAGCGCTACCTGGACCGCGATGGCAACACCATCTGGGCGCGCCTGTCGGTCTCGCTGGTGCGCAACGAGCGTGGCGAGCCGCTGCATTTCGTGTCGCAGATCCAGGACGTCACTGCGCAGCGCAGCAGCGAGCAGCGCCTGTACGAAACCGAACAGCGCAGCCGCATCACCCTGGATGCCGTGACGGACCTGGTGCTGAGCGTGACCCTGGAAGGACGTATCGAGTATGCCAACGCTGCGGCCGTGCGCATCCTTGCGGGTGATAACGCGCTGGCTCTGGCTGGCCACAATGTGCAGGACGTGCTGTCGCTGACCACCGAATACGCGCCCGGCTCGGTGCTGGACGTGGCCGTACTGCTGGACCCGGACAGCAATGCCGTGGACCTGCATGCTGACCTGCTGATGCGGATGGGCGCAGCCACAGTGCCGGTCGACCTCACCCGTGCCTGGCTGCGCGACGACGACGGCCAGGTGCGCGGCGCGGTGTGGGTGCTGCGCGACGATACCCAGCAGCGCGCCCGCCAGCGCGAGGCACGCCACCTGGCCGAGATCGACCCGCTGACCGAACTGGGCAACCGCCGGGGTTTCGAGGCGCACCTGCAGCAGGCGATCACCCGCGTCGAGCGCACCGGCCAGGCCGCCTCGCTGATGTTCATCGACCTGGACCGCTTCAAGCCGGTCAACGACACCTGGGGCCATCTGGCCGGCGATGCCGTGCTGTGGGCGGTGGCCAGCGTGCTGCGCCACGGCGTGCGCGATTCGGACATCGTGGCGCGGCTGGGGGGCGACGAATTCGCGGTGATCCTGCCTGGCTGTGGCCCGCGCCGTGCCGCCCGCATCGGCCGCGAACTGCTGCAGACCCTGGCCGCACTGTCCATTCCGTGGGACACCGCACGGCTGCGCATCGGCGCCAGCATCGGCATTGCCCCGCTTGAGACGGGCATGACCGTGGATGAGGCGGTGGCTTCCGCCGATGCCCAGTGCTACCGGGCCAAGGCCATGGGCCGCAACAACGTGCAGGTGCAGGGCGAACTGGGTGAACTGCCCGGCGAGGACAACGAGCCGGGCTGAACCGGTACGTACCGGGCGCCCGCATGAAGCATGTTTCATTTGCCCGCACCGGCCGATTTGGCGAGCATGGGCGAGTCTGGACTTCAGCGGTGCCCATGTCGCGCGTATTGACCATCGAGGACGATGCCATCACCGCCCAGGAAATCGTGGCGGAGCTGGGCAACCATGGGCTGCAGGTGGACTGGGTGGCCGACGGCCGTGAAGGCCTGGTCCGTGCCGCCAGCGGCGACTACGACGCCATCACCCTGGACCAAATGCTGCCCGGGCTGGATGGCCTGGCCATCGTCACCACCCTGCGCCGCATCGGCGTGCAGACCCCGGTGCTTATGCTCAGCGCGTTGTCCGACGTGGACGAGCGCGTGCGTGGCCTGCGTGCCGGCGGCGATGACTACCTGACCAAGCCGTTTGCCTCCGACGAGATGGCTGCGCGGGTGGAAGTGCTGCTGCGTCGCCGCCAGCAGCCGGCCAGCAACGAGACCGTGCTGCGCGTGGGCGACCTGCAGCTGGACCTGCTGGCGCGCACCGCCCACCGGGGTGGCCGCAGCCTGAGCCTGCTGCCGACCGAGTTCAAGCTGCTGGAATACCTGATGCGCAACGCCGGGCAGGTGTTGACCCGGATGATGCTGTTCGAGGAAGTGTGGGGCTACCACTTCGACCCGGGCACCAACCTGATCGACGTCCATATCGGCCGCCTGCGGCGCAAGCTCGACCAGGCCGACCTGCCGTCGCTGATCCGTACCGTGCGCGGCAGTGGCTATGTCCTCAGCGAAACTGTCTGACGGCTGGCGTTCGTCCAGCAGCCGCCTGCTGGGGCTGTACAGCCTGCTGTTCGTGGCGTGGTCGTGCGTGCTGCTGGGCGTGCTGTACTGGCGGGTGTCGCTGTACCTGGACGAGCTGGCGCAGTCGGCGGTCCTGCAGCGGGCGCACCTGTTCGAACACTTTACCGGCGACGCGCTGACCGAAGCACTGCGCGAGAACCGCCGCTACGACCTGCATGGCATCGACGCCTACGGGCTGTTCACCCCGCAGGGCCAGCCGCTGGCCGGGGTGCTGAAAACCCTGCCGGCGCAACTTCCGCGCGATGGCAGCGCGCACCCGGTATCGGGGCTGCCGATCACCGATGCCAACGCGCAGGGCAAGCGTGGCTTCGGCCTGGCGATGCCGACCCGCGACGGCCGCATCCTGGTGCTGGTGCGCTACAGCGGTCCCTTGAACGAAGTGAATCACCTGATCCTCGACGCACTGCTGTGGGGCGTGTCGCTGACCCTGGTGCCCGGCCTGCTCGGCTGGCACCTGCTGCGCCGGCGGCCACTGCGGCGCATCCAGGCCATTGAACAGGCCACCGCGCAGATCGTGGCCGGCAACCTGGGGCAGCGCCTGCCGTTGTCCAGCCGCCGCGATGAACTGGACATGCTGGCCTCGATCGTCAACGCCATGCTCGACCGCATCGAGCAGTTGATGACCGAGGTCAAAGGGGTGTGCGACAACATCGCCCACGACCTGCGCACGCCGCTGACCCGGCTGCGCGCGCAGCTGTACCGCATGCGCCAGCAGGTGGGCGATGGCGAACCGCAGGCGCTTGCGCTGGAGCAGGTGCTGGACGAGACCGATACGCTGATGGCGCGGTTCCGCGCGCTGCTGCGTATTTCCGAGCTGGAGGACCACCAGCGCCGCTCCGGTTTCGTCGCGCTGGCGCCGGAGGCGCTGCTGCAGGAGATCCACGCGTTCTACGCGCCGCTGGCCGAGGAAAAGGGCCAATGGCTGGAGCTGGAACTGGCGGCGGACCTGCCAGGCGTGGTGGGTGATCGCGGGCTGTTGTTCGAGGCGATCGGCAACCTGCTGGACAACGCGATCCGGTTTGCGCCGGAGGGCGGCCGGGTGCGGCTGGCCGCGCGGGTACAGGACAGTGCCACGTGCATCGTGGTGGAGGATTCCGGCCCGGGCATTCCCGAGGCGGAGCGCAGCCTGGTGTTCCAGCGTTTCCATCGGGCTGATGCGAGCGAAGGCGGGGGGTTCGGCCTGGGCCTGTCGATCGTGGCGGCCATTGCTGGCCTGCACGGGTTCCGTGTGACGGCGGGGGAGTCGCGGCTGGGCGGTGCCAGTTTCAGCCTGCTGTGCCGGCCGCAGGTGCTGTAGGGGTGTTCTTCTGCAGGGCTTGCAGCCCTGCACCTGCTGCAATCAACGTCAACTTCAAAAGCCTGCATTCCGTGGGATGGCGGGGTGGGTCCGGTTGAGGGGGACGCCGTAAACCCATCCATGGGGGCTTGGTC
>NZ_JBYSZR010000055.1:0-8176 GCF_058787375.1 Stenotrophomonas sp. FW305-3-2-15-E-LB1 | reverse complement strand
CCCCCCCCCCCCCCCCCCCCCCCCCCCCCCCCGCCCAACCAGCAGAAAACAGCACCGCTTTTGACGTTGACGTTGACGTTGCATTGAGCAGGTGCAGGGCGCAGCCCTGCCGAACCCCTTTAGAACGGAGCCGCAGACTCGAACGCCAGCGCGGCCCCCGTCACCGGGTGGGTGAACGCCAGCGCGCACGCATGCAGGTACACCCGCTGCGCCGGCGTGGCGCCGTACAGCACATCACCCACGATGGGATGGCCAAGACTGGCCATGTGCAGCCGCAACTGATGGCTGCGCCCGGTCACCGGCTCCAGCGCCACGCGCGTGCGCTGCGCCTGCACATCGCGGGCGAGCACGCGCCACCGCGTCAGCGCCGGCTTGCCACGTTCGTGGTCGACCTGCTGCTTCGGCCGGTTCGGCCAGTCCACGATCAACGGCAGGTCCACCGCGCCGGCCTCTGCCTCCAGCAGCCCCTCCAGCACCGCCTCGTAGCGCTTGCTGACACTGCGCTGCTCGAACTGCATCGACAACGCCGCCTGCATCGCCTTGCCGCGCGCATGCAGCAGCAGGCCCGACGTCGCCTGGTCCAGGCGATGCACGGTCAACGCATCCGGGTACAGCGCCTGCAGCCGCGCCACCACGCAGTCCTGGTTCTCCTCGCTGCGGCCGGGCACGGACAGCAGGCCGGCCGGCTTCTCGGCCACCAGCAGTGCGTCGTCGATGTAATGCAGGTGGATCATCAGGTTCCTGGCCCTCAAACAGCAACGGGGAAGCCTGAGCTTCCCCGTTGCCTGGTACCGACCAACGGTCGGCACCTACCTTCTGGATCACGTACCGACCAACGGTCGGCACCTACCTTCTGGATCACGTACCGACCAACGGTCGGCACCTACCTTCTGGATCACGTACCGACCAGCGGTCGGTACCTACCGGTCAACGCCGGTATCAGCCCAGCAGGTGGGCGACGCCGGAGCGCTCTTCTTCCAGCTCGGCCAGGGTCTTGTCGATGTACTTCTGGCTGAAGTCGTCGATCGGCAGATCCTTGACCAGGGTGTACTTGCCGTTCTCGGTGGTCACGGCGAAGCCGAAGATCACGCCTTCCGGAATGCCGTAGGAACCGTCGGACGGCACGCCCATGGTGACCCACTTGCCGTTGCTGCCCAGCACCCAGTCACGCACGTGGTCGATGGCAGCGTTGGCGGCCGAAGCAGCCGAGGACGAGCCACGGGCTTCGATGATCGCCGCGCCGCGCTTGCCCACGGTCGGGATGAAGGTGTTGGCGTTCCATTCCTGGTCGTTGATCGCATCGGCGATGGAGGCACCATCGGCGGTGGCGAAACGGTAGTCCGGGTACATGGTCGGGCTGTGGTTGCCCCACACGACCAGCTTCTCCATGCCACCGACCGGCTTGCCGAGCTTGGTCGACAGCTGGCTCAGCGCGCGGTTGTGGTCCAGGCGCAGCATGGCGGTGAAGTTTTCCGGCTTCAGGTCCGGGGCCGACTTCATGGCGATGTAGGCATTGGTGTTGGCCGGGTTGCCGACCACCAGCACCTTCACGTCACGGCTGGCGACCTTGTTCAGCGCCGCGCCCTGGGCGGTGAAGATCTTGGCGTTTTCCAGCAGCAGGTCCTTGCGCTCCATGCCCGGGCCGCGCGGACGCGCGCCGACCAGCAGGGCGATGTCGGCATCCTTGAAGGCCACTTCGGCGTCGTCGGTGCCGACCATGCCGGCCAGCAGCGGGAAGGCGCAGTCTTCCAGCTCCATCATCACGCCCTTCAGGGCGGCCTGGGCCTTGTCGACCGGCAGTTCCAGCAGCTGCAGGATGACCGGCTGGTCCTTGCCCAGCATTTCGCCGGAGGCGATGCGGAACAGCAGGGCGTAACCGATCTGGCCGGCAGCGCCGGTCACGGCAACACGAACGGGTGCTTTCATGGGGGTTTCCTCTTGCTTGCAAGCGTTGGATGGAACGCCGCGGGCGTGGCACGCAGGCCTGGCGGGCGGCGGGGAACAGGGAAACGGCCACCGAGGGGTGGCCGTTTCGAAGGGGGATCAGGCGGCGAGGATCTTGTTCCACTCGGCGACGCGGTCGGCCTGTGCGGCCAGCGCGGCGTCGACGTCGCCTTCCAGGGTGATCGAATGGATCACGTCGCCCTGCTTGACCGAATCGACGATGGCCTGGCCTTCCAGGACCTTGCCGAAGACGGTGTGGCGGCCGTCCAGCCAGTCGGTCTTGATGTGGGTGATGAAGAACTGGCTGCCATTGGTGTTCGGGCCGGCGTTGGCCATCGACAGCGAGCCGACCTCGTGCTTCACGCCGTTCTTCTCGTCCTCGAACTTGTAGCCCGGGCCGCCGGTGCCACGACCCTGCGGGCAGCCGCCCTGGATCATGAAGTCGGCGATCACGCGGTGGAAGATCAGGCCGTCATAGAAGCCCTGCTTGACCAGGTTGACGAAGTTGGCAACCGTCAGCGGCGCCTTGTCGGCGAACAGCTCGACCTTGATCGGGCCCTGGGTGGTGTCGAAAGTGGCGATGAGGGACATGAAGATCCTTGATGCAGATGGGGTTGCGTCTAGCCACCTAGTTTACACCCGGCTCGTGGCAGCGGCGCCTTCGACCATGGGCCAACGGGACCGGTCCCGCCGGCCGGGGGGCGCCGTTCAGCCAGCCCGGGCAGGCCCCTGAATGGGCCTCTGGCCGGGCCTGAAATCAAGGTTTTCGCGAATCGTCAACTTCGACGTATAATGTTGGACTTCTTTTTCCAAATCCGGCGCCGACTGGCCCCCTTTCGTATGTCCATCGAAAACCTTCGCAACATCGCCATCGTCGCCCACGTCGACCATGGCAAGACCACCCTGGTCGACCAGCTGCTGAAGCAGTCCGGCACCCTGTCCGAGCGTACCGTCCTCGCCGAGCGCGTGATGGACAGCAACGACCAGGAAAAGGAACGCGGCATCACCATCCTGGCCAAGAACACCGCCATCACCTGGGAAGACAAGAAGACCGGCATCAAGAACCGGATCAACATCGTCGACACCCCAGGGCACGCCGACTTCGGCGGCGAGGTCGAGCGCGTGCTGTCGATGGTCGACACCGTGCTGATCCTGGTCGACGCCATGGACGGCCCGATGCCGCAGACCCGCTTCGTCACCCAGAAGGCCTTCGCGATGGGCTTCAAGCCGATCGTCGTGGTCAACAAGGTTGACCGTCCGGGCTCGCGTCCGGAGTGGGTCATCGACCAGGTCTTCGACCTGTTCGACAAGCTCGGCGCCACCAACGAGCAGCTGGACTTCCCGATCGTCTACGCCTCGGCCCTGAACGGCTACGCCGGCCTGGAAGACACCGTGCGCGACGGCGACATGACCCCGCTGTACGAAGCGATCATGCAGCACGCGCCGAAGCCGGAAGTCGATCCGGAAGGCGCTTTCCAGATGCGCATCAGCCAGCTGGACTACAACAACTTCGTGGGCGTCATCGGCATCGGCCGCATCCAGCGCGGCACCCTGAAGAAGAACATGCAGGTCGCGGTCATCGACCGTGAAGGCAAGAAGCGCAACGGCAAGGTCGCGCAGGTGCTGGGCTTCCTGGGCCTGGAGCGCATCGAGCAGGACACCGCCGAAGCCGGTGACATCGTCGCCATCTCCGGTATCCCGGAGCTGACCATCTCCGACACCCTGTGCCACCCGGACACCCCGGAAGCGCTGCCGGCACTGACCGTCGACGAGCCGACCATCTCGATGACCTTCCAGGTCAACAACTCGCCGTTCGCCGGCAACAAGGACCTGTCCGGCGGCAAGTTCCTGACCAGCCGCCAGATCAAGGACCGCCTGGACCGTGAAAAGGTCCACAACGTGGCCCTGAAGGTCGAACAGCTGGAAGACGCCGACAAGTTCCTGGTCTCCGGCCGTGGCGAACTGCACCTGTCGGTGCTGATCGAGAACATGCGTCGCGAAGGCTACGAGCTGGCCGTGTCGCGCCCGGAAGTCATCATCAAGGAAATCGACGGCCAGATGATGGAGCCGATCGAACAGCTGGTGGTGGACATCGAAGAAATCCACCAGGGCGGCGTGATGGAAAAGCTGGGCACCCGCAAGGGCCAGCTGAAGAACATGGAGCCGGACGGCAAGGGCCGCGTGCGCCTGGAATACTCGATCCCGGCCCGTGGCCTGATCGGTTTCCAGAACGAGTTCAAGACCCTGACCCAGGGTTCGGGCCTGCTGTTCCACGTGTTCGACCATTACGGTCCGAAGGAACAGGGCGCGATTGCCAAGCGCATCAACGGCGTGATGATCGCCAATGCGCCGGGCACCACGCCGGCCTACTCGCTTGGCCCGCTGCAGGAACGCGGCAAGCTGTTCGCCGCTGAAGGCGACAACGTGTATGAAGGCCAGCTGGTCGGTATCCACTCCAAGGACAACGACCTGACCGTCAACGCGATCAAGACCAAGCCGCTGACCAACATGCGCGCTTCGGGCAAGGACGATGCGATCCAGCTGACCCCGGCGATCAAGTACTCGCTGGAACAGGCCCTGGACTTCATCGAGGACGACGAGCTGGTCGAGATTACCCCGAAGGAGATCCGCCTGCGCAAGAAGTTCCTGACCGAAAGCGACCGCAAGAAGGCTTCGCGCGGCGGCTGAGCCTGACCCGTGAGCCAGAACGGCTACAACCCGGATCCGCACCGGCATCCGGGTCTCCACGTCATCGCCCTGCTCGAAGCGAGCAAGGCGATGCTGGCGTTGTTGGCTGCGACCGGGCTGGAAATGCTCGGTCCGCAGCCGCTTCGCGATGGGGTCAATGCCCTGATCCGGCGTTTCAGCCTGGACCCGGATCACGGCACCCTGCCCTCGCTGCTGAACATGATCAGTCCCGACGCGGTGCACCTGGCCGCAGCGGCGATGATCGGCTACGGCCTGCTGCACCTGGTCGAAGCCTGGGGCCTGTGGAAGGCCAAGGCCTGGGCCTCCTGGCTCGGCTGCCTGACGGCCTCGATCTACCTGCCCTTCGACATCTACGCGGTGGTCCGCCATCCCGGCTGGGCGTCCTGGAGCGTGCTGGCGATCAACCTGATCGTCGTCTACGTCCTCGCCCGCGACCTGCGCAAGCGCCGCCACTGAGCAGCCGCTACACTGACGATTGGAGCCGACCCAGCCGTCCGATGCGCCCGTTCCTGCCTTCCCTGCTGACCTGCCTGATCGCGGCCCTGCCCGCGCTGCTTGCCGTGGGCTGCAGTCCGGCCACACCCGCGGCGCACGCCGCCGCACCCGGCAGCAGCAACGTGCCCTTCCCCTATGCCGAAACCGACGTGGCCGACCTGCAGGCACGGATGGTCAGCGGTGAACTGGACAGCGCCACCCTCACCGCCGCCTACCTCAAGCGCATTGCTGCCCTGGACCGCACCGGGCCGCGCCTGCGCGCGGTGCTGGAGCTGAACCCCGATGCCCTGAAGGAAGCGGCCGAGCGCGACCGCGAGCGCCGTGCAGGCCGCCTGCGCGGCCCGCTGCATGGCATCCCGGTGCTGCTGAAGGACAACATCAACGCCGCGCCCATGGCCACCACGGCCGGCTCGCTGGCGCTGCAGGGCTTCAAGCCCGGGGATGCCTACCTGGTGCGCCGCCTGCGCGAGGCCGGCGCGGTGGTGCTGGGCAAGACCAACCTCAGCGAATGGGCCAACTTCCGCGGCAACGACTCGATCTCCGGCTGGAGCGCCCGCGGCGGCCAGACCCGCAACCCCTACCGCCTCAGCCATTCGCCCTGCGGTTCCAGCAGCGGCAGCGCGGTGGCCGTGGCCGCCAACCTGGCCAGCGTGGCGATCGGCACCGAAACCGACGGCAGCATCGTCTGCCCGGCGGCCATCAATGGCGTGGTCGGGCTGAAGCCCACCGTCGGCCTGGTCAGCCGCGAGGGCATCATCCCGATCTCCTTCAGCCAGGACACCGCCGGGCCGATGACCCGCAGCGTGGCCGATGCGGCCGCCGTGCTGACCGCCATCGCCGGCCGCGATGATGCCGACCCGGCCACCGCCACCATGCCTGGCCGCGCCGTCTACGATTACACCGCGCGGCTGGACCCGCAGGGCCTGCGCGGCAAGCGCCTGGGCCTGCTGCAGACGCCACTGCTGAAGTACCGTGGCATGTCGCCGCTGATGGACCACGCCGTGGCCGAGCTGCGCCGCGCCGGTGCGGTGGTGGTGCCGGTGGCCATGCCCAACCAGGGCGCCTGGGACGAGGCCGAGCGCACCGTCCTGCTGTACGAGTTCAAGGCCGGGCTGGAGCGCTACTTCGCTACCTACCAGGCCCCGATGCGCAGCCTGGCCGAGCTGATCGCCTTCAACCAGGCCCATGCAAAGCAGGAACTGGGGCTGTTCGGCCAGCAGCTGCTGCAGGAGGCCGACGCCACCGCCGGGCTGGCCGACCCCGCCTACATCCGTGCACGCAGCGACGCGAGACGCCTGACGGGCCCTGAGGGCATCGACGCGGTGCTGGCGGCACACCAGCTCGATGGTCTGATCGCCCCGACCACCGGCATCGCCTGGCCGCTGCGCAGCAGCGGTGATGATTTCCCGGGCGAGAGCTACAGCGCCGCCGCCGTGGCCGGCTACCCCAGCCTGAGCGTGCCGATGGGGCAGATCGACGGCCTGCCCGCCGGCCTGCTGTTCATGGGCACCGCCTGGAGCGAGCCGAAGCTGATCGAGATGGCCTACGCCTACGAACAGCGCACCCGCGCGCGGCAGCCGCCACGGTTTGCCACCGACGCCCTGATCGACGCCGGCGACCCGTAATCTCGAATGGTAGTGCCGGCCGCTGGCCGGCAGATCCAGGGTTGCCGGCCAGCGGCCGGCACTACCGATCCGTCGGCTCCTCCGGCACGATCGCCGCCTCACCATCCTCCGCGCCCGGCGAACGCACGTCCGCCGTGCGCGCACGCGGCCCGCGCGGCATGTCCAGCTCATCCTCGTGCTGCAGGCGTGCACGCACCTGCGGCAGCGACTGCGGATGTTCGCGGGCGAGGAAATCCAGCATCCGTTCGCGCACCAGGCAGCGCAGGTCGAAGGCATCGCCGGAGCTGCGCGCACTGACCAGCAGGCGCACCTGGATCGCGCGTTCGCTGGTGTCGGTCACCTGGGTCACGCACACGCGGCCATCCCACAGCGCCTCGCCACGGCAGATGCGCTCCAGCTCGGCACGGATCGCCGCGATGGGCGCGCGGTAGTCCAGCCAGAAGAACGCGGTACCGAGCAGGTCGGCGCTGCGTCGCGTCCAGTTCTGGAAGGGGTTTTCGATGAACCAGGTCAGCGGCACCACCATCCGCCGCTCATCCCAGATACGCACCACCACGTAGCTGCTGCCGATCTCCTCGATGCGCCCCCACTCGCCCTCGACGATCACCACGTCATCGAGGCGGATCGGCTGGGTCACGGCGATCTGCAGGCCGGCGATCAGGTTGCCGAACACCGGCTTGGCCGCGATACCGGCCACCAGGCCGATCAACCCGGCCGACGCCAGCAGCGCCGAACCGATCTTCGCCACCATGTCGAACTGCAGCAGCACCAGCGAGGCGCCGAGGACGATGATGCCGCCCATGATCACCCGGCTGAGCACACGGGTCTGGGTCTGGATGCGGCGCGCTTCCAGGTTGTCGGCTACGTCGATCGGGTTGCTGCGCAGGATGGCGCGCTCGATGGCACTGACACCGCGTACCAGCAGCCAGATGAAACACGCCACCAGGCTGATATGCAGCACCCGTTGCAGATTACCCAGCAGCGGATCCTGCAATGGCGTCGCCTGCAGCGCGGGAATCAGCAGCAGCAGCGGCAATGCCGTGGCCAGCGGCAGGCCGAGCACACGGCCGATGCGCGCGCGGCGCCGATCGCGCCCTTTCAGCCGGTGATAGATCCACAGGATCACCCAGGCACCGATGCCGCCGATCACCAGCGCCAGTCCCAACGGCCATGCATAGGCCTGCATGTGCTCCCAATGCACGCTTGCCACCTCCACTCGAACACGCGAATGGACAGGGTCGCGCATGGCGCATGAGCGTGTTGTATGCAGGGTTGGCACCCTGCACCCGCAAACGTCAACGTCAACGTCAAAGGCGGGTTTCCTGAGGGATGGCGGGGTGGGTCCGGTTGAGGGGGACGCTGCAAGTACGTCCATGTAAGCTCGGTCGCCGCATCCATGCGGC
>NZ_JBYSZR010000054.1:0-8595 GCF_058787375.1 Stenotrophomonas sp. FW305-3-2-15-E-LB1 | reverse complement strand
CGACCCAGCCATGTTGAAAGTGGGTCAAGCCTGCTTCCAGCAGGCTTGACCACGAACATAGGATCTCGGCTCTACAGTAGATCCACGCCATGCGTGGATGGCCCCGCTCAGTCGTGCAGCTGGCGGGGCTTCTTCCAGAACTGCCAGCGCTGGCGCTTGTCCAGCTGGAACTGCAGGCCGTCCTCGAAATCCAGCACCAGGCGCTGCAGCTCACCGCGCTGCAGTGCCACCAGCAGCGGACGGATGGCATCGTTGCCCAGCTGCTGCAGCGAGCGCAGCTGGCGCAGGTCGACCAGGGCATCGACGGACTGGTCGCCATCCACCGATACGCCCGCGGCCAGTGCCAGGCCCTGCAGCAGGGCATCGCGGCTGCGCACCTGCACGTGCGGAGTGGTCACCGACACCGGCATCACGCCGCCGCCCCAGAACCACAGGGAATTGATCGGCTGCTGGCCCTGGGCCGCGCGCTGCTGGTTCCAGGAATGGTTGTGCAGCAGCACCTGCGCTTCGGTCATCAGCGCACGCCAGCGGCGGCCGGCCTCGCCTTCGGGCAGGTGCGAGAACAGGTCATCGCCCAGCACCTCGTCGGGGCTGTCGAAGGACGGCAGTTCGGTATCGATGGGCAGGCGCAGGTACCAGCGCGCCGGGTCCGGCGCATCCAGCACGAAGCCCGCATCGGCGAACAAGGGCTGCAGCACCGGCAGCAAGGCCAGGCTGTCGGCCAGGGTCGGCCGCAGCGTTTCGCCGTGCCCCATCATCCGCGCACCGTGCATGTCCGGCACCATGCAGGCCGGATCGGCACGCAGCCAGCAGGCACCGGCGGCATCGCCGACATCACGCTGGCGGGTCAATGCAGCGACCGGCCACTGCGGCGCGGCCACGGTGAAATGACGCTGCAGCTGGGGGCGTTCGCCCGCCTCCTGCTGCACGGCGGTGGCGCGGCCCAGGGCCCGCGCCACCTCGTCAGGCAATGCAGCCGCTGCAAAGCGGCTGCGTGCCGGCAACAACAGGGTCGCCGTTGCCACCCGGTCAGGCCACGTAGCTGACGCTGACGATCTCGTACTCGCGCTGGCCGGCCGGGGCGTCGATCACGATCGAATCCCCTTCCAGCTTGCCGATCATCGCGCGGGCCACCGGCGAGGAAATGGCAATCAGGCCCAGCTTGATGTCCGCTTCCAGGTCACCGACGATCTGGTACTTCTTCTCTTCGTCGGTTTCCACGTCGGCCAGGGTCACGCTGGCACCGAACACCACCTTGGAGCCGGCGTTGAGCTTGCTCACGTCGATGATCTCGGCGTGCGACAGCTCACCTTCCAGCTGCTTGATGCGGCCTTCGATGAAGCCCTGTTCCTCGCGCGCGGCGTGGTACTCGGCGTTTTCCTTCAGGTCGCCGTGCTCGCGCGCTTCGGCGATCGCGGCGATCACCTTCGGGCGCTTGACCGACTTCAGGTGATCCAGTTCGTCGCGCAGCTTCTGCGCGCCCTTCATCGTGATGGGGGCTCTCATGCATTCAACTCCTTGTGCAGCTCCTGCAGCGACCAGACGGGGCCGGTGCCGCGGAATTCCAGTGAATCCACCAGCGCCTTGGCGCCGGCAATGGTGGTCGAGTAGGTGACGCGGTGCTGCAGCGCCTCGCGACGGATCGAGAATGAGTCGTTGATCGCGGCACGGCCTTCGGTCGTGTTGACGATGTAGACGATCTCGCCGTTCTTGATCGAGTCGACGATGTGCGGTCGGCCTTCGACCACCTTGTTGATGATCTCGCAATCCATGCCGTGCTGCTGCAGCCACGCGGCGGTGCCGCGGGTGGCGACCAGGCTGTAGCCACGCGCCAGCAGGGCCTTGGCCACCGGCAGCACGCGCTTCTTGTCCGGGTCACGCACCGAGACGAAGGCCTTGCCAACCGGCGGGGCCTTGATGCCGCCCGCTTCCTGCGCACGCGCGAAGGCGGCGTTGAAGGTACGGCCGACGCCCATCACTTCGCCGGTGGAACGCATTTCCGGCCCGAGGATCGGGTCGACGCCCTGGAACTTGGCGAACGGGAAGATCGCTTCCTTCACCGAGTAGTAGTCCGGCACGATCTCTTCGGTCGCGCCCTGCTCGGCCAGGGTCTTGCCGGCCATGCAGCGCGCGGCGATCTTGGCCAGCGCCATGCCGGTGGCCTTGGACACGAACGGCACGGTACGCGAGGCGCGCGGGTTCACTTCCAGCAGATAGATGGTGTCATCACCGTCGTCGTTGGTCTGGATCGCGAACTGGGTGTTCATCAGGCCAACCACGTTCAGGGCCTTGGCCAGTTCCACCACCTGGCGGCGCAGCTCGGCCTGGGTCTTGGCCGACAGCGAGTACGGCGGCAGCGAGCAGGACGAGTCGCCCGAGTGCACGCCGGCTTCTTCGATGTGCTCCATCACGCCACCGATCAGGACGTTGCCATCCTTGTCGGCAATGATGTCCACGTCCACTTCCACGGCGTTGTCCAGGAAGCGGTCCAGCAGCACCGGCGAATCGTTGGACACCTTCACCGCGTCGCGCACGTAGCGGGCCAGGTCGGATTCGCCGTAGACGATTTCCATCGCGCGGCCGCCCAGCACGTAGCTCGGGCGCACCACCAGCGGGTAGCCGATCTCGCGGGCCAGCAGCAGGGCTTCCTGGTCGTTGCGGGCGATGCGGTTCGGCGGCTGCTTCAGCTTCAGCGAATCAACCAGCTGCTGGAAGCGCTCGCGGTCTTCGGCCAGATCGATCGAATCCGGGCTGGTGCCGATCACCGGCACGCCATTGGCTTCCAGCGCGCGCGCCAGCTTCAGCGGGGTCTGGCCGCCGTACTGCACGATCACGCCCTTCGGCTGTTCCAGCTCGACGACTTCCAGCACGTCTTCCAGGGTCAGCGGCTCGAAGTACAGGCGGTCGGAGGTGTCGTAGTCGGTCGACACGGTTTCCGGGTTGCAGTTGACCATGATGGTTTCAAAACCATCCTCGCGCAGGGCCAGTGCCGCGTGCACGCAGCAGTAGTCGAACTCGATGCCTTGGCCGATGCGGTTGGGGCCACCGCCGAGGATCATGATCTTGTCGCGGTTGGTCGGCGCGGCCTCGCACTCGTCCTCGTAGGTCGAGTACAGGTAGGCGGTGCCGGTGGAGAATTCACCGGCGCAGGAGTCCACGCGCTTGTAGACAGGGCGCACCTTGTGGGCACGACGCAGCGCGCGGATGGCCGCTTCGTTGGTGCCGGTCAGCTGGGCCAGGCGGGCGTCGGAGAAGCCGGCGCGCTTGAGCTTGCGCAGGCGCGCAGCATCCAGCGCGTCGATGCCACCGGCAGCGACTTCGCCCTCGGCCGCGATGATTTCCTCGATCTGGTCCAGGAACCAATGGTCGATGAAGGACAGCGCGTAGATCTCTTCCACGCTCATGCCGGCGCGGAACGCATCGGCCACGTAGAACAGGCGCTCCGGGCCCGGGGCCTTCAGTTCGCGGCGCAGGGTCTGCAGGTCGTCTTCGCTGGTCAGGTCCAGGCCGGTCGGGTCGAAGCCGACCTTGCCGGTTTCCAGGCCACGCAGGGCCTTCTGCATCGACTCCTGGAAGGTGCGGCCCATCGCCATCACCTCGCCCACCGACTTCATCTGGGTGGTCAGGCGGGCGTCGGCAGCCGGGAACTTCTCGAAGGCGAAGCGCGGGATCTTGGTGACGACGTAATCGATGGACGGCTCGAACGAAGCCGGGGTCAGGCCGCCGGTGATCTCGTTCTTCAGTTCGTCCAGGGTGTAGCCCACGGCCAGCTTGGCGGCGACCTTGGCGATCGGGAAGCCGGTCGCCTTGGAGGCCAGCGCCGAGGAACGCGACACGCGCGGGTTCATCTCGATGACGACCACGCGGCCGGTGGTCGGGTTGATGCCGAACTGCACGTTCGAGCCACCGGTATCGACGCCGATCTTGCGCAGCACGGCGATGGAGGCATCGCGCAGGCGCTGGTATTCCTTGTCGGTCAGGGTCTGCGCCGGGGCGACGGTGATCGAGTCACCGGTGTGCACGCCCATCGGGTCCAGGTTCTCGATCGAGCAGACGATGATGCAGTTGTCCGCGGTATCGCGGACCACTTCCATCTCGAACTCCTTCCAGCCCAGCACCGACTCTTCGACCAGCACTTCGGTGGTCGGCGACAGTTCCAGGCCGCGGCTGACGATCTCGACCAGTTCTTCGCGGTTGTAGGCGATGCCGCCACCGCTGCCGCCCAGGGTGAAGCTGGGGCGGATGATGGTCGGGTAGCCGACGCGGGTCTGGATTTCCAGCGCTTCGTCCAGGGTATGGGCGACGGCGGCGGTCGGGCATTCCAGGCCGATCTCACCCATGGCCACGCGGAACAGCTCGCGGTCTTCGGCCATGCGGATCGCTTCGCGCTTGGCGCCGATCAGTTCGACGTTGTACTTCTCCAGCACACCGTTGTCGGCCAGGTCCAGCGCGCAGTTCAGCGCGGTCTGGCCACCCATGGTCGGCAGCAGCGCATCGGGCTTTTCCTTGGCGATGATCTTCTCGACCGTCTGCCAGTTGATCGGCTCGATGTAGACGGCGTCGGCCATCTCCGGGTCGGTCATGATCGTGGCCGGGTTGCTGTTGACCAGCACCACGCGGTAACCCTCGTCACGCAGGGCCTTGCAGGCCTGGGCGCCGGAGTAGTCGAACTCGCAGGCCTGGCCGATGACGATCGGGCCAGCACCGATGATGAGGATGGTCTTGAGGTCAGTGCGCTTGGGCATTTTCTTCTCTAAGTCAGTACAGCGTGACAAGGGGGGTGATCGCACGCTGTCGATCAGGAATCTTGATCCGCAGCACCGCGCCAGCGGCAGCAGCGATGCGGGGGCTTACGGTCCATCGCGACGCCACCGGCAGGCCGGCGGCGTACTGATCACGCCTTGCTCTGTTCCATCAGGGCCACGAAACGGTCGAACAGCGGACCGACATCGGTCGGGCCGGGCGACGCTTCCGGGTGACCCTGGAACGAGAACGCCGGCACGTCGGTGCGGGCGATGCCCTGGTTGGTGCCGTCGAACAGCGAACGGTGGGTCACGCGCAGGGTGGCCGGCAGGGTCGATTCATCAACCGCGAAGCCGTGGTTCTGCGAGGTGATCATCACCCGGCCGTTGTCCAGGTCCTGCACCGGGTGGTTGGCACCGTGGTGGCCGTGGCCCATCTTCATGGTCTTGGCGCCCGAGGCCAGGCCCAGCAGCTGGTGGCCCAGGCAGATGCCGAAGGTCGGGATCTTCACGTCGATGAAGGTCTTGATCGCTTCGATGGCGTAGTCGCACGGTTCCGGGTCACCCGGGCCGTTGGACAGGAACACGCCGTCCGGCTTCAGCGCCAGCACTTCAGCGGCCGGGGTCTGCGCCGGCACCACGGTCACTTCGCAGCCGCGCTCGGCCAGCATGCGCAGGATGTTGGTCTTCACGCCGAAATCGTAGGCCACGACCTTGAACTTCGCCGGCACGCTGACGAACGCGTTGGCGTCCAGGTCCAGCTGGCCTTCGGTCCAGGTGTAGGTCTTCTCGGTAGTGACGACCTTGGCCAGATCCATGCCCTTCAGCCCCGGGAACTTGCGGGCGGCTTCCAGTGCCTTTTCCACGTCGATGTCGCCGGCCATCAGCGCACCGTTCTGCGCGCCCTTCTCGCGCAGGATGCGGGTCAGCTTGCGGGTGTCGATGCCGGCGATGGCGACCACGCCACGCTGGATCAGCCAGTCCTGCAGCGACACCTGGCTGCGCCAGTTGCTGGGACGGCGCGGCACGTCGCGCACGATCAGGCCGGCCGACCACACCTTGGACGCTTCATTGTCCTGGTCGGTCATGCCGGTGTTGCCGATATGCGGATAGGTCAGCGTGACCATCTGCCGGGCGTAGGACGGGTCGGTCAACACTTCCTGGTAACCGGTCATGGCGGTGTTGAACACCACTTCACCGACGGACAGGCCGGGCGCGCCTACGGATTCGCCCTCGAATACGGTGCCGTCTTCGAGGACGAGGATTGCGGCTTGGGTCACGGAAATCTCACTTTGGCTACCGAGGGGGCTGCCGAAGTCACGCCTGCGCTTCACGGAAATCCGGTTGCAAAAAAGCGCGGACGTACGGTCTGGGACCGGTCCGGCTTTCGTGATTCGGCGAGTGCGAATTGTAGCGCTGCCGGGGCGCTCGCGCCAGCGGTTATATCGCTTCATGAACAGGCGATTGCGTATTCATTTCAATCCGGCGGCGTATGCAGCGCCCGCCGGTAGCGCCGGGCCATGCCCGGCGGAACTGACGAGGCCGCCGGGCATGGCCCGGCGCTACCGGTTAACCGGGGCCGTCCAGCAGGTCCCGCACCCGGTAGCTGCCCGGCGCGCGGCCGTGCACCTGGCGGGCGGCAAACAGCGCGCCGCGGGCGAAGATGTCGCGGTTGGTTGCCCGGTGCACCAGCTCGATGCGCTCGCCCAGGCCGGTGAACTGCGCCAGGTGCTCGCCGACGATGTCGCCCGCACGCAGGCTGGCGTAGTGCGGCTCCGCCCCGCCCCGCTGCGCGGCCGCACCCAGGGTCAATGCCGTGCCTGACGGCGCATCCTTCTTCTGCGTGTGGTGCGACTCGACCACGTCGCAGTCCCAGCCGGCCAGTGCCTGTGCGGCGCGTTCCACCAGTTCGTCCAGCACGGCCACGCCGAGGCTGAAGTTCGAGGCCCAGACCAGCGGGATCGCACCTGCGGCGGCCTCCAGTGCCTGCCGCTGCACCGCGGAAATGCCGGTGGTGCCCGACACCAGGCCCGCACCGCGCTCCACGCACAGCGCCAGCATCGGGTCGAAACCCTCGGGCAGGCTGAAATCGATGGCCACGTCGAACGCCGGCGCACCCGGCAATTCGCTGGCGGCGAAGTACGGCACGCCATCGATCACGCGCTGGGCCGGCGCACGGCCGGTCACCGCCGCCACGACCTGCAGGGTTTCGGGATGTTCGGCGGCCAGCCGCAGCAGGGCCTGGCCCATGCGCCCGGAAGCGCCATGGATGAGCAATCGAAGGGGAGTCTGGTTCATGCACGCAGGCTAGCGGCAGCGCGGTCGATCCGGCAAGCACCATCACTGCTACGCTGCATGCCCTTTCAGGCAATGGAACGCATTCCCATCATGCAGATCAGCGAACAACTGGTCCTGGTCACCGGCGCAGGACGCGGCCTGGGCACGCACATCGCCCGCGCCTTCGCCGCACAGGGCGCGCGCGTGGTCATCAACTACCAGCGCAGCGAGGGCCCGGCGCGCATGCTGGCAAGGGAACTGGGCGGACAGGCCGTCGCCCTGCAGGCCGACGTCACCGATCGCGACCAGGTCGCCGCCCTGCTGCAGCAGGCGCAGGCGCATTTCGGCCAGGGCGTCACCACCGTGGTGAACAACGCACTGGCCGCGTTCTCGTTCAATGGCGATGCGCGCGACAAGGCCGCTGACATCGGCTGGCCGGCATTCCAGGCACAGTTCGAAGGCAGCGTGCGCGGCGCACTGAACTGCGTGCAGGCCGCGCTGCCGGGCATGCAGGCGCAGCGCTTCGGGCGGATCATCAACATCGGCACCAACCTGTTCCAGAACCCGGTGGTGCCGTACCACGATTACACCGCGGCCAAGGCAGCCCTGCTTTCGCTGACCCGCACCCTGGCCGGCGACCTGGGCCCGCACGGCATCACCGTGAACATGCTGTCCGGCGGCCTGCTGCGCAGCACCGATGCCAGCGCCGCCACGCCCGAAGCGGTGTTCGACTACATCGCCGCCAACACCCCGCTGCGCAGCGTCACCACCCCGGCCGAGTTCGCCGATGCGGTGCTGTTCTTCGCCAGCCCGTGGGCACGTGCGGTCACCGGGCAGAACCTGGTGGTCGATGGCGGGCTGGTCAGGGACTGAGCGGCGCTACCGGCAGGCGGTCCGGTAGATCCACGCCAGGCGTGGATGAATCACGTGTCGCATTTGCCAATTGACGGTAACGCCCTGCCCCTCAACGCTGTCCGGCACCTTCCCGGCCAGGACAGCGCCCATGAAATCTTCGACGGTCTTCAGCAAATGTGCGCGGAATACGGGCTTTGCCGGGACCACCACTACCCGCTACCGGTTGCTGGAAGGCGCCTCGCTGGTTGTGAACCACCAGGCCGCGACACCCAGCAGGGGCTTCTATGTGAATGCCGGACTCTATTTTCCGGAACTGCTCGAGCAGGCCCTCACGCCCACCGATCTCGAAACCGCGTTCAGGTATCGCAGCAGCATCCCCACGCCACATGTCGACTGGCGGATCGAAGAGACCCCCGGCCTGCGCCAGGCCTTCATCCAGCAGGATCTTGATGACCTGCTCGCCGCCGGCGATCGCGCCCAGCTGCAATACCTGCTGCAGGGCGCCCTCGGCGATGTCGTGGGCTTCGTGGCAGCCCATGGGAACCGGGAATCAGTGAGGCAGCTGTCGCAGCACGGAGGCTTCCGGGCGATCATCCGCAGAGAGGTGTAGATCCACGCCATGCGTGGATGGGCGCCCGAAAACAGCAGCCGAGCATGGCTTGTATGTTCCCCCCGGCTCCTACGAGGTATGTAGGAGCCAGGGTGGAGGGACCGACAAGCA
>NZ_JBYSZR010000053.1:0-9385 GCF_058787375.1 Stenotrophomonas sp. FW305-3-2-15-E-LB1 | reverse complement strand
CGGTGTGGGTGGGCAGGACCGTTGGCGCCATGGATGGCGCCATCGAGCCCCCATGGATGGGTTTACGGCGTGTCCTGCCCACCCACACCGCCCCGCCAACCCACGAATCGCCCGCTTTTGAAGTTGACGTTGCCGTTGCTTCGGCAGGTGCAGGGCTGCAAGCCCTGCCGAAACCCCACCCCTCAGACCGTGATGGTCTGGGTCAGCGACTCCCATGTCGGCGGCACCGGCCACGCGGCCGCCTGGTTGCCATCCAGCACCCGCCGCAGGTCACGCGGATCAATCTGCGGCGCCAGCACGTGCACCAGCTCCAGTGCGTAATCACGCAGTACCCGGTCGCGCGGCAGCACCGCCCACGCAATGCACTCGGTGATCGGCTCCGGGGCCGGCCACGAGCGCAGGTCTTCATCGTTGGAACTGACCGCCATCTCGGCCAGCAGCCCCACGCCCAGGCCGGTGCGGACATAGGTCTTGATCAGGTCGGCATCCAGCGCGGTCAACGCCAGGTCCGGTACCAGGCCATTGGCCGCGAAGGCGCGCTGCAGCGAGGAACTGGGACGGGTGGAGGATTCATAGCTGATCAGCGGCTGGCGGGCCAGCGCGGCCAGGTCCGGGGCGCGACCGGCGCGGTCCAGCGGGTGGCCCTTGGGCACCACCACCAGCCGCCGCCAGCGGAACAGCGGCACCGCGATGCCGTCGGTCGGTTCGCCGCCGGCCGTGCTGATGATCGCGATGTCGGCATCGCCCTGGTTCAAGCGGTCAAGCGCGTCGGCTTCACCGGCCTGCTGCAGGTGCACGCTGACCTGCGGATAGGCCTGCTTGATCGCCGCCACCGCCGGCGGCAGCACGAAGCGCGCCTGGGTGTGGGTGGTGGTCAGGATCAGCTGGCCCTGGCTCTCGCGCCGCTGGTTGGCGGCGTAGGTGCGGATGTTGTTGGCCTCGGCCAGCACCGCGCGGGCGCGGGAGATCACTTCGGTACCGGCCGGGGTGACCGATTCCAGGCTGCGCCCCTTGCGCACGAACAACAGGAAGCCCAGCTCGTCCTCCAGCTGCTTGAGCTGCTTAGACAGGCCGGGCTGGGTGGCGTGCACACGCGTGGCCGCGAGCGTGATGTTCATCTCGGCGTCGGCGATGGCGACCAGGTAGCGCAGCTGGGTAAGCGTCATGGCAGGCGGGGCGCAGGGGGCGGAGGTCCACTCTAGGGTCTATTACCCTCACCAGCTTATAACCAAAGGTTGTTTAAGAAAGGTATCTGGTCATTTCCGGGCGTCATATGCCGGCGCTACGGTCAGCCGGCAGCCGCTGGCCTGAACGGCCAGCCTCCCCCCTTCCGCCCGCCGGCCCACGGCGCGGCCTGCTTCCGGAGCGCTTCCATGGCCCTGTACGACTCCATCCTCGATACCGTCGGCAACACCCCCATCGTCAAACTGCAGCGCCTGGCTCCGCAGGGCGTGACCCTGTACGCCAAGGTCGAATCGTTCAACCCGGGCGGCTCGGTGAAGGACCGCCTGGCGCTGGCCATCATCCTCGACGCCGAGGCACGCGGGCTGCTCAAGCCGGGCGACACCATCGTGGAAGCCACCTCGGGCAACACCGGCGTGGCCCTGGCCATGGTCGCCGCCGCGCGCGGCTACAAGTTCGTGGCCACCATGGTCGAGACCTTCTCGGTGGAGCGGCGCAAGCTGATGCGTGCCTATGGCGCCAAGGTGATCCTGACCCCGGCCGCCGAGCGCGGCAGCGGCATGGTGCGCAAGGCCGCCGAACTGGCCGAGCAGCACGGCTGGTTCCTGGCCAGCCAGTTCGCCAACCCGGCCAACCCGGCCTACCACCGCAACACCACGGCGGCGGAGATCCTGCGCGACTTCGCCGGCAAGCGCCTGGACTACTTCGTCAGCGGCTGGGGCACCGGCGGCACCCTCACCGGCGTGGGCGAAGTACTGAAGGTCGCCCGCCCGCAGACCCGCATCGTGGCCACCGAACCGGCCGGCGCTGCGCTGCTGAAGGGCGACGACTGGAAGCCGCACAAGATCCAGGGCTGGACTCCGGACTTCGTGCCGGACGTGCTCAATCGCGACGTGGTGGATGAACTGCTGACGGTCGAGGACGACCGCGCCATCGCCACCGCGCGCCGCCTGGCAGCCGAAGAAGGCATCTTCGTCGGCATCTCCGCCGGTGCCACGGTGGCCAGCGCACTGGACGTGGCTGCCCGCGCCGAGCCGGGCTCGGTGATCCTGGCGATGCTGCCGGACACCGGTGAACGCTATTTCTCCACGCCGCTGTTTGCCGAGGTGAACGAAGGCTCCGACGACGACTGGCTGGCCGGCCTGCCGTAAGCCGCCCGCAGGCCATTGATCCACGGTAACGCCGGGCCCTGCCCGGCGTTTTCGTTTCTGGCTGACCCCTTTCTGCTTCAGCCTGCGTGAAGGTTATTGCCCCCATCGTGCGTGAAGGCCGTAATCGCAGCGCGTGAGACGGTCATGACGCAGCATGGATGCCCTCTCCACTACGGTGGGTGCAGCCAGCGCGGGCACGGCGCGCAACAACAACAGGCAGGAGACGGACGCATGAAGATCGAAGTGTGGCAGGGCGACATCACGACCCTGGCGGTGGATGCGATCGTCAACGCGGCCAACGAAACCCTGCTCGGCGGGGGCGGTGTGGACGGTGCGATCCACCGTGCGGCCGGGCCGGAGCTGCTGGCCGAATGCGAGCGCCTGCCGGAACTGCGCCCGGGCGTGCGCTGCCCGACCGGCGAAGTGCGTGCCACCGACGCCTATGCACTGCCCGCACGGCATGTGCTGCACACCGTCGGCCCGGTCTGGCATGACGGCCAGCGCGATGAACCGGCGTTGCTGGCCAACTGTTACTGGAAATCACTGCAGCTGGCCGAATCGCTGGGCGTGCACTCGATTGCGTTCCCGGCCATCAGCTGCGGCGTCTATGGCTACCCGCTGTACCAGGCCGCGCAGGTGGCAGTGACCGAAACGCTGGCATGGCAGCGCAGCCACGCGCAGCCGATGCGTATCGTGCTGGTGGCGTTCAACACGGCCACGGCCAAGGCCTACCAGCAGGCACTGGCCGCGGCGGGCCAGGCGGTGGAGGCCGAACGCATCCTGCCGCTGCCGCCGGTGGGTGATGCCGGGTACGCTGCCGCGCATTGAGGCACGGGCAGGCAGGACGATGAAAGGCGATCCACGCGTGGCGTGGATCTACCGCTGGATGCGCAGCTCCACCAGGCCGGAATCGCCGCCGATGCTGGATACATCCACCGTGTAGTGGCCGGCCGGCAGGGTTTCCTGCAGGCGCGCGTCGGTGCCACTGCCGCCATCATCGTCTTCGATGTCGATGTCACCGCCTACCACGCGCAGCACGGTATCGACCTGGCTGGACAGCGCATCCACCTGCACCCGCGCCGGTGCGTCCAGGCTCAGCAGGAAGCGCCGGCGTCCGTCGGCATCCAGCACGGTGAATACGCTGCCCGACGCTGGAAGCGGGGTGCCGTCCTGGTCGACGATCGTGGCAGGCACCTTGCTGCGCTGGACGTCCAGCGTGAACGCACCGCTGTCCTCGTCAACCAGGGCACTGACGTTGAGTGTGTAGCGGCCCGGCTGCAGCAGCAGGCTGATGCGCGAATCGCTGCCTTCGCCGCCATCGTCGTTCTCGGCATCCTGGCCCTCGCCCTCCAGCGCCAGCAGCGTGTCGAACACGTCCGAGCGCAGATCGATGGTGTAGAGGCCGGCGGCATCCACCTGCAGGGTGTACGTCTGCGACGTTTCCAGAAGCAGGTCGGCGATATGCCCGGTGTTGATGATCGGCTTGCCGTCGTAGGGCTTGAGCTGCTCAGCGCGCAGCCGGAACGGACCGTAGGTGTCCGGCCCGGAGGCATTCACGGCTACCTGGTAACTGCCGCCGCCGTCGGCCCGGAAGGCGACCGCGACGCTGCTGCCCTCATCGGTGGCGCGGCTGCGGGCCACCACCTTGCCATCGTGGAAGACGGTCATCGCGCCGCTCAGCGCACCGGTCAGCGTAATGCCGACGCGCTGCTTGTCCTGCAGGGTGATCTGGTACAGCTGGTGATGGCTGCCATCGTTGAAGTTCGTGCCACTGCGCGAGGTGATCTCGCCGGACACGGGCTTGTCGAACTGCAGGACCGGCACCCGGCCCGACGGCTCGGGCGCGCCGAAGCGGTTGCAGCCTGCCACGGACAGCACCGTGGCGATGGCCAGCGCGATTACGGTGGTACGCATTGAACCTCTCCCTGGCCTTTCGCGGACATCCCTGGCGCACAGGCCCTGCGCAAGGGAGCAGCAACGATACCCGCAAAAGCAGACGCCGGCATGATGCCGGCGCTGCGGTGTCACTTCATGCAGGGAATGGGACCGCTCAGCCGTTCCACTTGCCCAGCGCGGCCAGGCCGTTGTCCTTGGCACGCTCGTACACGGTCTTCTGGGCAGCGGCGTAGTTGCCCTTCATGTCCTTGGCCCACAGCTTCAGCGCGGCCTGCTGCATGGCGCGGCCGTAGGAGAAGCTCAGCGGCCACGGCAGGTTGCCCAACTGGTTCATCGCGTTCAGGTGTTCGGTCGACTGCTCGTCGGTCTGGCCACCGGACAGGAACACCACGCCCGGCAGGATCGCCGGCACGGTGCTCTTCAGACACATCACGGTCGACTCGGCCACTTCCTCGACGTCGGCCTGCTCATCGCAGCCCTTGCCGGAGATGACCATCGAGGCCTTCAGGATGGTGCCTTCCAGCAGCACGTTCTGCTGGTACAGCGCGTCGAACAGCGAACGCAGGGTGGCTTCGGTGACTTCGTAGCAGGTCTCGATGTCGTGGTCGCCGTCCATGATCACTTCCGGCTCGACCATCGGCACCAGGCCGCATTCCTGGCACAGGGCGGCATAACGGGCCAGCGCGTGGGCGTTGGACTCGATGCAGGTGCCCGACGGGGTGTTCTCGCCGATGTTGATGACCGCACGCCACTTGGCGAAGCGCGCACCCAGCTTGTAGTACTCCTGCAGGCGCTCGCGCAGGCCGTCGAGGCCTTCGGTGACCAGCTCGCCCGGGCAGCCGGCCAGCGGGTGTGCACCCTTGTCCACCTTGATGCCCGGAATCATGCCGTGGTCGGCCATGTACTTGGCGAACGGCACGCCGTCCCTGGTCGACTGGCGGATGGTTTCGTCGTACAGGATGGCGCCGGAAATGTGCTCGTTGAGCTTCGGCGTGGTCAGCAGCAGCTCGCGGTAGGCACGACGGTTCTCCTCGGTGTTCTCGATACCGACGCCTGCGAAACGCTTGGCGATGGTAGCGGTGGATTCGTCGATCGCGATGATGCCCTTGCCCGGGGCGACCATGGCCTGGGCGGTTTCAGCCAGCTGTTCGATGCTCATGTATTTCCTGTGGCGGGTGCGGGAAAAACGTAAGTATAGCCCCGCTGCCCGTTGCCTCGCCGTGGAGGACAGGATGGAAACGCTTCCATGTCTGCGCAGGACAAACGGTGTCCTGCGGCATGGGGTCGGAGCCCCTGCGGGGATCCGACCCCGGATCGGCAGCGCCGACCCGATACCGTCAGGGCTTACAGATCGCCCAGGCCACTGGCGCGGCCGTCCTGGCCCACTTCCAGCAGGCGCAGGGTGTTGGTGGCGCCCAGGGTTTCCATGTGCTCGCCGCTGGTGAACACGACGCGGTCACCGGCCTGCAGCAGGTCCGATTCCACCAGCAGGCGGATGCTGCCGCGTGCCGCTTCGCGCGGGGTCAGGCCGCGGCTGTCGAAGTTGATCGGGTACACATCGCGCATCAGTGCCATCTGGCGGCGGGCGCCGTCATGGCGGGTGACCGCGAACACCGGTGCCTTGGCGCGGAAGCGCGACAGGTAACGGGCGGTACCACCGGATTCGGTCATCGCCACGATGGCACGCACGCCCACGTGCTGCGACAGGAACATGGTGGCCATGGCGATGGCCTGGTCGGCACGCTCCAGGTTGCGCGGCGAGGCGTTGAAGTCGGTTTCGGTCTGGAACTGGCGCTCGGCGCCCAGGCAGATGCGCGCCATCGCTTCGACCGCCTTCACCGGGTAGGCACCGGCGGCGGTTTCGGCCGACAGCATCACTGCATCGGTGCCATCGATGACCGAGTTGGCCACGTCCAGCACTTCGGCGCGGGTCGGAATCGGGCTTTCCACCATCGACTGCAGCATCTGCGTGGCGGTGATCACCACCTTGTTCTGCGCCAGCGAGGCCTTGATGATCTTCTTCTGCAGGCCCGGCAGTTCGGCATCGCCGATTTCCACGCCGAGGTCGCCACGGGCCACCATCACCACGTCACTGGCTTCGACGATTTCTTCCAGGTTCTCGATGGCTTCGGTGCGCTCGATCTTGGACACCAGCGCGGCGTAGCAGCCGTGCGATTCGGCGATCTGGCGGGCATCGTTCATGTCCTGCGCGTTGCGGCAGAAGGACACGGCGATGAAGTCGACGCCGATCTTGGCGACGATGCCGATCAGTTCCTTGTCGCGCTCGGTCAGCGCGCCCAGCGACAGGCCACCGCCCTGCTTGTTCAGGCCCTTGCGGTCGGACAGCGCGCCATCGTTGAGCACGGTGTTGATGATGCGGTCGCCCTGCACTTCAACCACCTGCAGCTGCATCAGGCCATCGTCGAGCAGCAGGACGTCGCCCGGGCCCACGTCCTGCGGCAGGCCGAGGTAGCTCACGCCCACCTGGCTGGCATCGCCCGGGCCGGCGTTGTCGCTGGCGATCAGGTCGAAGCGGTCACCGGCCTTCAGGTACACCTTGCCTTCGGCAAAGCGCTCGATGCGGATCTTCGGGCCCGGCAGGTCGGCCAGGATGCCCACTTCCACGCCCACGCGGGCTGCGGCGGCACGGACGTCGGCGGCACGCTTGGCCTGGCCGGACGGGTCACCGTGGCTGAAGTTGAGGCGCACCACGTTCACGCCGGCGCGGAACAGATCCTCCAGCACGCCCGGCGGGTCGGTCGCCGGACCGAGGGTGGCTAGGATCTTGGTGCGACGCTGACGCTCGAACATGGTGAATGGGCCTCTCCCGTTAAAGGTGGGAAATTAGCACATCCTTCACGCCCCATGTATGCGGTTACAGCCTTGGGGCGCCTGACTCTGCGGGACATCGAACGGACATGGTCCGGACATACGCGGGCCGGCGCCCGCCGGGCATGGCCCGGCGCTGCCTGTCGACCTGCCCCGGTAGCGCCGGGCCATGCCCGGCGACCAGGAGCGCCAAAGGTCAGGCCAGCAGGGCCAGCAGCTGCGCCGGCTCGCGTGCCAGGTGGTCGGCACCGGCCTCGATCAGCTCGGCTTCGCCACCGAAGCCCCACAGCACGCCCACGTTGCGCAGGCCGTGGTGGCGCGCGCCTTCGATGTCCATGCGGCGGTCGCCGATCATCCAGCACTGCGCCGGCTGCAGCTGCAGGCGCTGCAGCGCCTCGCCCACCAGCTGCGCCTTGCTGCTGCGCGAGCCATCCGGGGTTGAACCGATCACATCATCGAACAGGCCGCCGAATGGCAGGTGCTCGACGATGCGGCGCGCGTGCGGTTCGTTCTTGGCGGTGACCACCGCCAGGCGGTGGCCACGGCCATGCAGCGCGCGAACGGTCGCCTCGATGTCCGGGTAGAGGGTGTGCTCACGCCAGCCCTCCACGTCGAACCGCTCGCGGTAGTAGGCCACCGCCTCCTCCACCCGCACCTCGTCGCCGAACAGCGGGGTGAAGGTGGTGCGAAGCGACGGCCCGATCCAGCCCTGCAGGGTTTCCTGCGGCGGCACCGGGTGGCCCATCTTCTGCAGCGCATAGGCGATGCAGGTGGTGATGCCCACTTCCGAATCGATCAGGGTGCCATCCATGTCGAAGAAGAGCGTTGCACGCGCTTCTCCGCCGGCCTGCAGCGCGACGCTCATGCGCCGCGGGCGGCCAGCGCAGCCACGGCCGGCAGGGTCTTGCCTTCCAGGAATTCCAGGAACGCACCACCACCGGTGGAGATGTAGCTGACATCACCGGCGATATCGAACTTGTCGACGGCCGCCAGGGTGTCGCCACCGCCGGCGATGGAGAACGCCCTGGAGCTGGCGATGGCACGCGCCAGTGCTTCGGTGCCCTTGCTGAAGGCTTCGAATTCGAACACGCCCACCGGGCCGTTCCAGACCACGGTGCCGGCCTTCTCGATCAGCTGCGCGTACTGCGCGGCGGTCTGCGGGCCGATGTCGAGGATCAGGTCATCGTCGGCCACGGCGTCCACGGCCTTCACTTCGGCGGCGGCATCGGGCAGGAACTGCTTGGCGGTGACCACGTCCACCGGCAGCGGAATGGCCGCACCGCGCGCCTGCGCGTCGGCCACGATCTTCTTCGCGGTGTCCAGCAGGTCCGGTTCGTACAGCGACTTGCCCACCTTGTAGCCTGCGGCGGCGATGAAGGTATTGGCGATGCCACCACCGACGATCAGCTGGTCGACCTTGCCGACCAGGTTGGCCAGCAGTTCCAGCTTGGTGCTGACCTTGCTGCCGGCGACGATGGCCAGCAGCGGCTTGGCCGGGGCATCCAGCGCCTTGGCCAGGGCGTCCAGCTCGGCCATCAGCAGCGGGCCACCGGCGGCCACCGGGGCGAAGCGGATGACGCCGTGGGTGGAGGCCTGGGCGCGGTGCGCGGTACCGAAGGCATCCATCACGAACACGTCGCAGAGCGCGGCGTACTGCTTGGACAGGGCCTCGTCATCCTTGCCCTCGCCGACGTTCATGCGGCAGTTTTCCAGCAGCACCAGCTGGCCCGGCTGCACGTCGACGCCGTCGACCCAGTCACGCACCAGCGGAACCTCGCGGCCCAGCAGTTCCGACAGGCGCGCCGCGACCGGTGCCAGCGAGTCGGCTTCGGTCCACACGCCTTCCTTCGGGCGGCCCAGGTGCGAGGTGACCATCACGGCGGCACCCTGCTCCAGCGCGCGCTTGAGCGTCGGCAGCGAAGCGGTGATGCGCTGTTCGGAAGTGATGCGGCCATTCTCGATCGGCACGTTCAGATCCTGGCGGATCAGCACGCGCTTGCCGGAGAGGTCGAGGTCGGTCATGCGGACGATGGACATGGGCAACTCTTTGGCTCGGGGACGGGATGCCGGTGTACGGCAGACGGGCATTGTATCGGCTGCGGGAGGTGGGAGGGCCGATGCCTGCGGCAGGCAGAGGCGTAGAGCAACAGCGGACGGCAACAGCCAAAGCGCTGGCGCTTCGTGGTGCTTGGGGTGGGCCGGGGTGGTGTGGGATGGCAGGGGACGCCGTAAACCCATCCATGGGGGCTTGGTCGCCGCTTGCTCGTGTGCGCTGTCCTGCGCACACGGCAAGACCGGGGTTGGGCGTCCTGCCCAACCCGCCCGAG
>NZ_JBYSZR010000052.1:0-9929 GCF_058787375.1 Stenotrophomonas sp. FW305-3-2-15-E-LB1 | reverse complement strand
AGATCCACGCCATGCGTGGATGAATTCATTCGATATCTGACAGATGTGCCGACCAACGGTCGGCACCCACCAACAGCCGCGTGAACCTGTCGAAGGTGGGGCGGTGTCGGATTGCGGGGTGTCCGCGGCATGGATGCCGCGGCCAAGCCTACACGGACGTACTTGCGGCGTCCCCGCAATCCGACACCGCCCCGCCAACCCACGGATAGCCCGCTGTTGCCTTTGACGTTGACGTTGCCTTGAGCAGGTGCAGGGCGCAGCCCTGCCGAAAAACCTACTTCACCCGGCGGCCCGAGCGGTCGATGCGGAACCATTCGCCGCCTTCCATCGGCGTATGCCCATCGCCATCCGGCGTCCCACGCCGGCACCCGTTGCAGACCTCCGCCACGCCGTCCTTGAACGGCCACGCGAAATCGAACAGCGCCGGAATCACCTGGCGGAACTGCAGGTCGAAATAGCCCACGCGATCGCCCACGCGCCCGCGCAGCAGGCCTTCCTGCGGCGTGTCCGGGCCGTTGTCCCAGGTCAGCACCGGCAGGCTGCGGCCCGTGCGGTCCATGTAGTGGAAGCCCTGCTCGGCATACACCACCGCCAGCCCGTGGTCGTCGTAATCCAGGTCTTTCAGCGCCGCTGCACTGATCTTCAGCATGTGCCCGACCACTTCGCAGCCGGGCAGGGCCCGCAGGCCGTGCTCATCGGTCAGCAGCTTGCAGTCCGGTGCCTGTGCCAGCGCCGCGCCGCTGGCCATCAGGCCGCACAGCACCAGCGACCGCACGAGGCGGCCGCCGGCAGGCAGTGGTCGCGAAGGCCACGCCGTCACTGCGCCTCACCCTTGCGTTCGAACGCGGTCGGCGCCGGCAGCTGCACCGGCACGCCCTTGTCATCGCAGGTGCCGGCCTGGCACAGGCGCTCGCGCAGGGCCGGGGTGGCCTGCACGATCATGTGGTAAATCGCGTTCTGCTCCAGCGTGCCACGGATGGCCTTGCTGCCCGGGCCACGTGCCCAGATGCCCACGTCTTCGCCACCGTGCGATTCGGACTTCATCGGAACCAGTGCTTCCTGCATGTAATCCGGGTGCGTCGTGTCCACGTCGTGCAGGTTCGGGCGGCCGTTGGCCTGCTCGAAGCTGCTCGGGTTGTGCGGGTAGACCTTCGGGCCGGCCGGCTGCTGGTTGGTCGCGCCGGTGTGGCCCGGGCCGTTGGCGTAGCTCAGGGTGGTGTACGGCTGGCCGTTGCCGTCCAGTGCGTAGTCCAGCTTGCCGGCACCGTCTTCGCCGCCCTTGTCCTTCACCTTGCCCAGGATCGGGTTGCCACGCGCCGGGTAGCCGACGAAGTTGAGGGTGTGCGAGTGGTCGGCGGTGACGATGATCAGGGTGTCGTCGGCCGAGGTCAGTTCGTTGGCCACGCGCACCGCGTCGGACAGCGCCACGGTCTCGGTGAGGGCACGGTAGGCGTTGCCGCTGTGGTTGGCGTGGTCGATGCGCGCGCCTTCGATCATCAGCACGTAGCCTTCCTGGTGCTGCGACAGGTTCTTGATCGCGGCAGCGGTCAGCTCGGCCAGGCTCGGCTCACCGGCCGGGTCCTGCGGGCGCTCGTACTCGTAACGCATGTGGTCCGGCTCGAACAGGCCGAGGATCGCCGGCGCGGTGGCCGCGGCTGCCAGCTGGCTGCTGTTCCAGACGTAGGCACCCTGCGGGTGCGACTGCTGCCATTCCTGCACCAGGCTGCGGCCGTCCAGGCGCTGGCCGACCTTGTCGTCGTACTCGGGGTCGCGCTCTTCCACGGTGGTGAATTCGCCACGGCCACCGCCGAGGGCGACCAGCGGGCCACGGCCGTAGCGCGAGGTCGACAGCAGCTGCTGGGCGATGTCCTTGCAGCCGGCGGCCTTGGCCGCATCGGTCAGGTCGGTGTCGTTTTCCCAGTTGCGCTCGGGCGAGTGCGCGTAGGTTGCCGCCGGGGTGGCATGGGTCAGGCGCGCGGTGGAGACGATGCCGGTGGCCAGGCCGGCGCTGTCGGCCAGCTGCAGCCAGGTCAGCAGGCCCTTGGACAGGCTGTCGGCGCAGTCGCTGCGGCTGCCGGCGCTGACGCCGATCGCGCCCATGTGGGTCTTCACGCCGGTGGTGATGGCGGTCATGGTGCCGGCCGAATCCGGCGTCTGTGAATCGGTGTTGTACGTCTTGCTGAACGCCGTGGCCGGGAAGCGCTCCCAGGACAGCAGGTTCTCTTCGCCCGAACCGCCCTTCTGCTGGCCTTCGTAGATGCGCGAGGCGGCGACGGTGGTCAGGCTCATGCCGTCACCCAGGAACAGGATGACGTTCTTGGCCTTGCCGGACATCGCGCCATTGGCTGCCGCCTGGGCGGCGCCGCTGCGGTACCACCACTGCGGGGTCTCGCCGGCCGGGTGGGCGACGGGATCAACGGCGACCTTCAGGCCGGCCGGGGCGGAGGCGGGGGTGGTGCTGGCGCAGGCGCCCAGCAGCAGGGTGGTGGCGCAGGCGGCCAACAGGGAGACGGAACGACGCATGGACGCTGGGATCTCACAAAGTGTAACGGGGCGTTCATTATGCCCAACCCTGCAATGCACGCCGATGACACACTGTTTGCCGGTGGGGCGGTCGTACCGCCCGCCCGCTTGGGCTATCGTGCCAGCATCCCTTCCTTCCCCCCTGGATTGCCTATGAAGCTGGTCTCTGCCTGGCTGCGGATTCCATTCTGGCAGCGCGTGGTCGGTGGCTTCGTGCTCGGCGCGCTGGCGGGCTGGGCGCTTGGCCCGGCCGCTGAAACCTGGTTCGGCCCGCTCGGCGAACTGTACGTCACCCTCATCAAGATGATCGCGGTACCGCTGGTGTTCTTCGCGGTCATCAACGCCATCTCTTCGCTGCACGGCCAGAAGTCGGTCGCCGCGCTCAGTGGCCGCACCTTCCTGTGGTTCATCATCACCGCCGCGCTGGCGGTGTGCATGGGCCTGGGCGTGGGCACCGTGCTGCAGCCCGGTGCCGGTGGCCTGCAGCTGTCGATGGCCAACAACTACGTGCCGCGCGAAGTGCCCAGCGTGGTGCAGGTGCTGCTGGACGTGGTGCCGTCCAACGTGTTCTACGCGCTGTCGGGCATCGGCACCAAGGTCAATGCTGCAGGCGAAACCGTGCTGGCCGCCGGCCGCGGTTCGATCCTGCCGGTGATCTTCTTCGCCGGCCTGGTCGGCTTCGCCATCGTCAAGCTCGGCGAGAAGGTGACCGAAGCGCGCAAGCTGGTCGGGCAGATGAGCGACATCATGATCCAGGTGACCCGCTTCGTGCTGGAAGTCACCCCGATCGGTACGTTCGGCCTGATCGCCGGCCTGGTCGGCAGCTACGGCTTCGAGAAGCTGCTGCCGCTGGGCCACTTCGTGCTGGCGCTGTACGTGGCCTGTGCGCTGCACATCGTGGTGGTCTACAGCGCGTTGCTGCTGTCGCACGGGCTGAATCCGCTGAAGTTCTTCCGCGGTGCGGCGCCGGGCATGCAGGTGGCGTTCGTCAGCTCGTCCAGCTTCGCCGCAATGCCGGTGGCATTGCGTTCGATCACCCACAACCTGGGCGTGAACAAGGATTACGGTTCGTTCGCCGTGCCGCTGGGTGCGAGCATCAAGATGGACGGCTGTGGTGCGATCTACCCGGCGCTGTGCGCGGTGTTCATTGCCCAGTACAGCGGCGTGCCGCTGACGCCCGAGCAGTACGTGGTGGTGCTGATCGCTTCGGTGCTGGGCAGCTTCGGCACCGCTGGCGTACCGGGTACGGCGGTCATCATGGCCACCGTGGTGCTGAGTGCGGCCAACCTGCCGCTGGAAACCATCGGCTACCTGTACGCGATCGACCGCATCCTGGACATGATGCGCACGATGACGAACGTGACCGGCCAGATGCTGGTGCCGGTGCTGGTGGCCAAGGAAACCGGCCTGCTCGACCAGACGGTGTACGACAACCCGTCAACCAATGTCGGCCTGGACGATCCCGACCCGACGCCGCCGCGTAGCTGAAGCGGCACTGCAACGGGCTGTATCAGCACCTGTAACACCGCTGATACAGCCCCCGCCGGGCCTTGTGCAGCGTTGTTTCCTGCACGTTAAGGCAAACGAAATCCGAACGACTCTGTAACACCCTGCTGGCAATCCACCGCCCTGCAACTGGCTGAACCGCTTGCTACCAAGGCGTTTGGAAGTTGGCACGGAAGCTGCTCTGTCCCTGCGCATACGCAACGGGAGAGCGGCATGGACAGCAGCACCACCCATCTCGGTTCCTCGGTCCGGCAGCTGGCGCTGCTGCTGGCCCTGGCCTGCCCGCTGGCGGCCGCCGCCTCCGGTGCACGCCAGGGTGTGAAGCCGCAGCCGGGCGAAATCGTCCTGCTGCGGGATGTGGCTGCACGTCCGGCCTATCGCATGGCGCCGCCCGGCATGGCGTTGATCGCCGATCCCAAACCGCAGCATGAGATCGCCACCGCACTCGGCAGCGGCGGCGGCTCCAGCGGCATGGACGAACTGAGCGATGACGACTATGCCGGGCTCGGCGCGGGCCAGACCGGCCACCTGGCCGCGCCCGGCGGCACCACCGTGGAGCGGGTGACCCACCAGGCACTCGGCGGCACCCTGGGCCGTTCCAGCGACGGCGCGCTCGGCGGCAATGCCCTGGGCGGCGCGATGAGCGGCCCGCTGGGTGCGGTCGGCAATACCACCCGCGGCATCGGCGACACCGTACGCGGCGCGCTGGCGCAGTTCCCGCTCGGTGCGGCTGCGCCGCAGGGCGGTGGCAAGTGAAGCGCGCGGCACGTGGCGCGCTGCTGCTGGTGCTGGCGGCTGCGCCGGCCCTGGCCTGGGCCGATGATTACAGCGGCATGCTGTCCTACCTGGACGTGGCCCGCATCGGCGACCGCGCGCTGGCCGGTGCCAGCGGCGCCATCATGGTCAACCAGGCCAGCGGCGACCTGAACATCCAGGCCAACCTGCAGGGCATGGCAACCGGCGACCAGGCCAACGTCGCCATCGCCGCACGCCAGCAGCGCCATGCCGACGTGGTGCTGTCCGGGCCGCTGCAGGCCAGCGCACATATCGAAGGCCAGGCGCTGGAAGGCGCCAGTGGCATCGCATCGATCAACCAGACCAGCGGCATCGCCAACACGACGCTCAACGTCGTCAGCGCGACGCTGGCCCGGCAAGGGATACGCGAGACCGACGACGCGGCTTTGGCGGCGTCGGACATCGCGTCAGCAGGGGGGCAGGGCGATACCGGTGACGGTGTTGCGGCGGGTATCCGTAGTGTCGGCGTTTCCGCGTCGGCACTGCGGGGCTTCGACGGTGTCCTGCAACTCAATCAGATCGCGGGAGCCCGCAACGACACGGCCAACGTGCTTGGCCTGGTCGTCCAGGGCAACCCGTGAGCAGTACCCACCACCCGATGTATCACTGATGAGAGAGGGCACCATGAAAGCGACCATCAAGCAGTCTCTGCTCGCCATGGCAATTGCTTCTGCCTCGACCGCTGCCGCGGCCAATGGCTGGGACAACCAGAACGCCAACGCGAACATCAACCACAACCATGTCGTGACCGAGACCCGCAACGACACCCACAACCACACCGACAACGAGGTCCGCAACTGGACCCGTACCAGCACCACGGTGCGCAACAACACCGACAGCTCCACCGTGACCCGCAACCGCATGGTCAACGAGCAGGTACAGAAGAACAGCAACATCCAGGCCGACGAGCGCAAGGAAAAGAACAACCACGGCGTCGACGTGAACCTGGAAAAGGACCTGCGCCTGAGCAGTGACGTGAACTTCTCCGGCGATCCGACCATCACCGGCAACATCGACCTGGATTCGGCCGCCATCGCGGTCATCGACAACCGCCAGTCGATCAGCCACAACACCGCCGGCAACAGCCTGCTCACCAACAGCGCCTCGATCGCCGATGACGTCGGTTCCGGTGCATCCGGCAACCTCGGCTTCAACGTCGCTGCCGGTGACAACAACGCGCAGGACAACGCCGCTTCGCTGTCGGCGGCTGATGCATCCTTCAGCTTCGGCATGGCCGACGCCGAAGTGTTCGTCAACCAGTCCGGCATGGGCAACACCACCGTCAACTACGGCGTCACCAACGCCGCCGGCCTCGGTGGCAATGCCTTCAGCGGCGCGTCGGGCAACATCGGCGTGAACATCGCTTCGGGCAACAACAACGAGCAGAAGAACGCGCTCGCTGCTTCGGTGGCCACCAGTGCGATGGCCCAGTCCAGCATCAGCTCCAACCAGGTCTCCAGCGGCAACGCCGTGAGCAATGCGGGCTTCGTGCAGTCCTACACCGACACCGTGGAAGTGGGCATGAGCGGTGGGGTGGGCGGCCTGACCCTGGCCTATGGCGCGGGCACCTACCGCGGCACCGGCAATGCCTACCAGATGGCCAACTACTATCTGGATACCTGGAGTGGCGATCTGCCGCACCCGGGTGGCAACGCCACCGGCCACATCGATCTGGACAACGAGATCCAGAACGCCACGCCGAACCCGGGCCGTCCGGGCGTCGGTGGCCTGGGCTTCGATACGCGTGAAAGCGGCACCAGCCAGTTCGTCGAGCTGGGCATCGCCGACCTGTACGCCAGCCTGAGCGGCACCGTCACGACCACCCGCTGGGTGAACGTGAATGCGACCAACACCGCGGCGCTGTCGGGCAGTGCGTTCTCGGGCGCCTCCGGCAACATCGGCGTGAACGTCGCCTCGGGCACCGGCAACCTGCAGGCCAACAGCCTGGCCCTGGCCGTGGCACAGCCGAGCACCGGTGGCGGCACCGGCGGCGGCGAGTAACTCCTGGCGTGACCGCTTTCGCAGCGAAGCTGCGTTGAGTGCAACAAGCCCGGCCATCCGCCAATGGCCGGGTTCCCCCGGGAGCCCCTGCTCCTCCTCCCCCTTGGGGCAGGGGCTCCTTCCTTCCGCTGGAGGGCACCATGGCCGCACACCGCTGCTGGATCCGCCTGTTGTCCTGCCTGCTGTTGCTGGGCAGCGCCCATGCGTGGGCAGGCGATATCGCGTTCACGGGCGTACTGCCCAATGGCGCGCTGATGCAGCAGAAGGTGGAAAGCATGCAGGAGCGGCGCTACCGCAACCTGGTGCGGCAACACACCGATTACAGCTGTGGCGCGGCCGCACTGGCCACCATCCTGCGCTACGCCTACCACCTGGACACCACCGAAGCGACGGTGATCGAAGGGATGATGGGCGTGTCCGATCCGCAGCTGGTGAAGGAACGCGGTTTCTCGCTGCTGGACATCAAGCGCTATGTCGAATCACTGGGCATGCGCGGGCGTGGCTACCGCATCGACGAGAACCGGCTGCGCACGTTGCGCGTGCCCGGCCTGGTCCTGATGGACGTGCGCGGGTTCCGCCATTTCGTGGTGCTCAAGCAGGTCCGTGGCGGCATCGTCGAGGTGGCCGATCCGATCCTCGGCAACCGCAGCCTGTCACTGGCTGAATTCAACGAAGCGTGGCCGTCGCGTGCTGTTTTCGTCGTGATCGGCAGCGACTTCGATCGCAACACCGTTCTTCTGCAACCCAGCGAGCGGCCCAGTGCGCGTGCGTTGTACGCGCGGCAGGGCCCGATCACCGATGCCGAACTGGTCGATTTCGGCTTCAGCCATGCCGACCTGTTCTGAAGGAGGCTCGATCATGCTGTGCCAACGTCTGTTGATCGCCACGCTGCTGCTGTTGCCGGTGCTGCCCGCCTGGGCCGCTGAAGGCGCACCAGGACGTGGCCTGAAGGAAATACCCGATCCCGAACTGAACCTGATGCGTGGCCGCTACACCGTAGGCGGCAACAACGTCGCCTGGTTCGGGGTGACGATGATCTCGCAGTGGCAGGGCCCCAACGGCAGCAGCGTGCAGGGCGCGCTGACGCTGGGCATGGACTTCCGCCAGGGCGGTACGCCACGGCTGACGTTCCAGCCGCACGTGCAGGTCACCAACGCCGATGCCCCGCTGCCCACCACGGACAGCCGCAGCATCGACAGCAGCGGCCTGGCCAACGCCACCGGCCTGGTGCAGGCGGTGCAGGTGGCTGGCGATGGCAACACCGCACGCAACGTGACCACCCTGACCGTTCGTGACGGCGCAGTGCCGACCACCAGCGACGACGGCACCCGCATCGCGCAGATGCAGCAGGGCGGGGCCAGCGCCACGGCGGTGCTCGATGGCAACCAGGCGCGCCTGATGCTGCAGATCGACGGCCAGGGCCTGGTCCAGCAGTGGATCCGCAATGGCAGCGTCGGCCAGGGCATCGCCCTGTCCGGTGATGGCCAAGTGGCAAGCAACCGGCTGCAGCTTGAGCTGGTGCGCAACACCGTGGCCAGCAACCAGCCGTTGAGCCAGAACGTGGCCCAGGCGATCGCGCTGAACCGCGGCATGGGCCCGGGCCAGTAACACGGCCTGGTCAAGGGGGAAGGACGGACAACGCAGGCCAACGACATGCACACTTATTTGCGGCTTACCCCGCTGGCGCTGGCGGCGCTGGCGGCCAATGCCTTCGCCCAGGAACCGGCGACGGAGGCCAAGGACGGTGCCGACGTACAGGCACTGATTTCCCAGCTGGAACAGCTCAAAGCCAACTACGCACAGGAAGTGCGCCGCCTGCGCGAGCTGGACATGCAGGTGCAGGCCATGCAGGCCCGCCTGAGCGGACGTGCCGGCGGCGCCACGACCCCGGCAGCACCCCTCGCCCCGGCGGCCGCAGCCGCAGCGCCACCCAGCAGCGAGGGGTATGCCAGCACCGCGGCCGAGGCCCAGCAGGCCAAGCAGGAGGCGCGGCGCAGCGTGGATGACGTGAAACAGCAGCAGGCGGCGCTGTTCTCGCGCAGGTTCACCCTGGAAAACAGCCTCACCTACGCGCGCTACGACCGCAAGCAGCTCACCCTCAACGGCTTCCTGGCGCTGGATGCGATCTTCCTCGGCAACATCGCCATCGAGAACGTCGAATCCGACTCGCTGACCTACAACCTGGCCGCGCGTTGGGGTGTCAGCCCGAACCTGACGTTGAACATGGACGTGCCCTACCTGGCACGGCGCACCGTGTACCAGAAGGGCGGTGCGGGGGGGGCGGCGGCGGCCATCGCGCAGGAAGAAACCAACGGCAACGGCCTGGGCGATATCAGCGCAAGCGCCAACTACCGCCTGTTCGGCGAGCGCGGCTGGCGCCCGGAAACGGTGCTGACCGGCGGCGTCACCGCACCCACCGGCCGCGCGCCCTATGGCCTGGACTGGAAGGTGATCGAGCGCGATGACGATGACTACATCCGCTTCGCGGTGCCGCGCGAACAGCCGACCGGCAACGGCGTGTGGCAGGCCAACCTGGGCGTGTCGATGGTGAAGACCGCCGACCCGGCGATCCTGTTCGCCAATGCCGGTTACATCCATTCCTTCCCGCGCGGCTTCGACGATATCGACAGCAACCCGGACACCGTGAATCCCGGCGACGTGAAGCTGGGCGGGTCGGTGTACTTCGGTGCCGGCGTGGCCTTTGCCTTCAACGAGCGCACGAGCCTGAGCATTTCCTTCAGCGACAAGATCAGCGCACGCGCGTCGACGCGGTTCCAGGGCGGGCAGTGGGTGAAGGTGATCGGCAGCGATGCCAATGCAGCGTCGTTGAACCTGGGCGTGACGTATGCGCTGAACCAGCACGCGACGATGGTGACGCTGCTGGGCATCGGCCTGACCCCGGATGCACCGGACTTCACCCTGTCGTTCAAGGTGCCGTACATGTTGTAGCCGATTGCGGTGATGACGCATCGGTAACGCCGGGCCCCGCCCGGCGTTCTTTTTTCTCGCAGCGGCGCTCACGCTTTCAGTAGAGCCGAGATCCTATGTTCGTGGTCAAGCCTGCTGGAAGCAGGCTTGACCCACTTTCAACATGGCTGGGTCGA
>NZ_JBYSZR010000051.1:0-9934 GCF_058787375.1 Stenotrophomonas sp. FW305-3-2-15-E-LB1 | reverse complement strand
GCCGCATGGATGCGGCGACCGAGCTTACATGGACGTACTTGCAGCGTCCCCCTCAACCGGACCCACCCCGCCAACCCTCAGCAAACCAGCTTTTGAAGTTGAGGTTGCCGGCCAGCGGCCGGCACTACCGCAGGTGCAGGGCTGCAAGCCCTGCCAGAACACCCCACCCCTCAGCTCTCGCAGCCGGCGAACAGGTCCCGGTCACGCTCGTACAGCGCCGTCTTCACCTGCATCAACCCCAGCACCGACGGGAACAGGTTGTCGTGGTCGGTGTACGCCGCCGAACGCTTGCGCACGCACTGCAGGTCGAGCCCGCGGCTGCTGGCAAAGCCCGGCGAGAACCACATCGTCATCGGCACGCGGGTCTGCTCTGCCGGGGCGATCGCGTAGGGTACGCCGTGCAGGAACAGGCCCTTCTCGCCCAGCGATTCACCATGGTCGGACAGGTAGATCATCGCCGTGTCGTAGTCCTGCAGGCCCTGCAGCGTGCCGATCGTCCTGCTCAGGAAGTGGTCGGTGTAGAGCACCGCGTTGTCGTAGCTGTTGGTGATTTCCTCGCGCGTGCAACGGCCGATGTCACGCGTGTCGCAGGTCGGCTTGAAGCGGGCGAAGGCGGCCGGGTAGCGCTCGAAGTAGGCCGGGCCATGATTGCCCAGCTGGTGCAGCACCACCACGCGGTCACCGGGCTTGGCGCGCACCTGTGCGGCCAGGTCCTGCAGCAGGATCTCGTCCATGCAGCGGCCATCGGCACACAGGCCCGGCGTGGTCGCGTCGGACAGTGACTGGAAGTCCAGGCCTTCGCACACGCCCTTGCAGCCGGACTGGTTGTCACGCCACAGCGGCGCGATGCCGGCGCGGTCCAGGACGTGCAGCAGCGACTGGTGGGCGCGGATCTTCTTTTCGTCGTAGTCATGGCGTCCCCACGGCGAGAACAGGCACGGGAGCGAAACTTCGGTGCTGGTGCCGCACGAATGCATGTCCGGGAAATTGATCACCGGTGCCTGCGCCAGTTCCGGGGTGGTGTTGCGCCCACCGTTGAGGCCCCAGTCCTGCGCACGCACGGTTTCGCCCATCACGATCACCAGCAGCCGCGGCTTGCTGGCCGGCGCGCGCGGGGTGGCCTTGGCATCGGTGCCGATCGGCAGTTTCGGCGCGCGCTGCACCGGGTTGTCGCCGCGCAGTGCGCGCGGCATGCCCAGCAGCACGTTGGCCGGTGTGGCCAGGTAGCGCACTTCGCGCTGGTTGCGCATCAGCGCCGAGACATCCTGGAACGAGATCAGCGCGCCACCCACGGCGGTGACCGCCGCCACCAGCAGGAAGCCGGCGCGCCACAGCAGGGCGCGGCCCCAGCTGCGGCGGCGCAGCTCCACCCGCCACAGCAGCGCCATGGGCAGTACCGCCAGCAGCAGCACCGGCCACACCAGCGACACCGTCATCAGCTCGCGGCTTTCCTTCGGGTCGGTGGCCAGCACGTTGCGCAGCATGTCCGCATCCAGGTAGATGTGGTACTGGCTCATGTAGTGCGCGGCGAAGGCGGTCACCAGCAGCAGCACGCTGGTCACCACCTTGGCATTCCAGCGCCACACCAGGATGCCCAGCAGCACGCCGTGCGCGCCCAGCAGCAACAGGAACAGCGACAGCGCGTAGCGCAGGCTGCCGGGATGGCTGGCCATGGCGCTGTGCCAGAACAGTCCATTGCCGGCGACGGCGAAGAACAGGCTGGTCAGCACGATCAGCGCTTCGGTGGACAGCTGCGGGCGCCAGCGGCGAAGGCTGGCCAGCGCGGGCAGGCGGAACGAACGTTGGACCGATGCATTCATGCACGTGCCTCCTGGCGGGTCGGACGTTCCTGCGTGCGCCGGGCCAGCAGCCGCTCCGTGATCAGGAACAGGCCCAGCGACAGCAGCCAACACAGCAACGCCGTGGCAACGTCATGCGAAAGGAAGTGGGCGCCGCGCAGCTGCTGGCTGATGCCGAACACCAGGCCGCTGCCGAGGCCGATCCACAGCCCGGCCCAGCGCCAGGCCGGGCGCCAGAGCAGGGCAAAGAAGTACAGGCACAGCCAGGCGTAACCGGCGCTGGCATGGCCGGCCGGGAAACAGGCGCGCGCGGCCATGCCCTCGGGGCGGCTGGCCAGCAGGCCGATGAAAGGCTCGTGGCCGCCATAGCGCAGCAGGTCCCACGGGCAATCCATCGGCACCAGCGCCTTCAGCAGCGAGATCAGGCCGGTACCCAGCGCCATGGCCGCCACCACATAGAGCAGCGCCCAGCGCAGGGTGCGGTCACGGCCGCGGCGCCAGTGGTGGAAGCACAGCAGGATCGCGACCAGCGCCGCAGCGGTGCTCAGCCACTTGCCACCCTTGTGCACGACCGAACGGGTCAGCCAGGCATCCTGCAGCGCCCAATGGCCACCTTCCAGCCGGAACAGGTGATCGGCCACCCACTGGTCACCGCCGAAGCCCATCAACAGGGTGAACAGCGGAAGGCCGATGGCCACGGGCAGCAGCAGATGCGTCAGCGCAAACCGCGACGCGAGCCACGAAGGCGTGAAGGCAAAGGCCGGGACAAGGGGACGAGCGGGCATGCGGGAAGGGGCCATGGCAGGAATCCGCGGCCATGCTCGTCACCTTCATGTCGGAGAAGGGTCGTACATCCGTTCGCGCCGGGTTAATGCGATCCCGGCGCGAGCCAGGGTTCAGTCTTCTTCTTCCGATGCACCGGCACGTTCGGCATGGCAGCGGGCGTCCCACGCGCTGCCCGGAAGCAGTTGCCAGCGGTTCCGGTTGGCGATGCCGATGTCGACCACCTGGGCCGGATCGACGCAGGGGCTCATGGCCTTGTCCAGCACCAGCACCCAGCGCTTCTCCGGGGCCTCGGCCAGCCACGGGCCGGCATCGTGCCACTGCTCTGCCCAGGGGCGCTTGAAGCCGAACTCGCGCACCGGCCGGTCGGCCTGCAGCAGGTTCTGTTCGCGCCAGGCCACCAGGGCCAGTTCGGCATCGGGTCCGATCCGCTTGCCAACCCGGTGCATCAGCGACGAGGCGGAGGCGTAGGGATCCAGCGTCGGCATCAGCACCAGCCCATAGAGCATCCACAGCATGCCGTGGGTGAGCAGGACCAGCACGGCCGCACGGCGCACGCGCAGCCACACCGCCAGCGTGGCCACGGCAATGGCGAAGACCAGCAGGCCGTTGCCCAGCACCGGCAGCAGCGAATCAGGCATTGCCCGCCGTGCCAGCTGTGCCTGCGCCCAGTGGCTGTCGGTCATCATCATCACGCCCAGGGTGCCGGTGGCGAGCATCAGCAGCAGGCTGTAGCCGAACAGGTAGCGGCGCACGCACAGGCGGCGCAGCAGGCCCGGCAACAGCGGGGCCACGGCCAGCGCCATCGCCGGCAGCATCGGCAGCACGTACACCTCGCGCTTGCCCGGGCTGGCGGTGAAGAACAGCAGCACCAGCAACGCCCAGCCCAGCAGCAGCCACTGCCGGCGGTCGGCACGGCGCAGGCGGCGCCACCACGGCCTGGCCAGCAGCGGCAGCAGCAGGCTGCCGGGCAGCCACAGCGTCAGGATCACCTGCAGGTAGTACCAGACCGGCTGGCGGTGATGCCAGGCGTTGGCGTAGCGCGTGCCGGTCTGCTTGAACAGCAGTTCGTGCGCGTAGGACTGCAGCGATGCACTGGGTTCGTGCAGCAGCGCCCAGCCCAGCGGCGCCAGCCACACCGCCACGCCCAGCAGGAATGCCGGCACCAGCCAGAGCAGGGTGGCCGGGTGCGGGCCCGCTACGGCCTGCCCGCGGCGGCGCTGGTACAGCCACCAGCCGAACCACGGCAGCACCATCAGCAGCGGCAGGAAGCCCACGCCCTTGGTGACCGTACCCAGGCCGGCGGCGAAGCCGGCCAGCCACAGCGCCGGCAGGTTGCGGCGCTCAGCCAGATGGCGCAGCAGGCCCCACAGGGCCACGGTGGTCATTCCCACCAGTACCATGTCGATCTGTGCGCGCTTGGCCATCAGCCCGAACTGCAGCGTGCAGAACAGCGCGGCCATCGCGTACAGCGAATGCCGTGGCGACCACAGCCGTCGCGCCAGGTCCGAGACCAGCCACAGGCTCAGCAGGGCGGCCAGCAGCGAGGGCAGCAGGAAGGACCACTGCCAGCTGCCGACCACCTGGTGGGCCACCGCCTGCAGCCACATGAACACCGGCGGCTTTTCCGCGTAAAGCTCGCTGCCACGGTGCGGCAGCAGCCATTCTCCGCTTTCCACCATGGTGCGCGCGGCCAGCACGAAGCGCGGCTCGTCCGGCGGCTGCGGCTGGCGCATGCCGATGCCGGCGCCCAGCGAGGCGATCATGAGCAGCCACAACAGGGGCAGGAACCAGCGGCGGGACAGGGCTACGGGCACGGCGGGCTCCGGGAGCAAAACGGCCATTGTGGAAGGGCGGGCGTGGGAAAGGCGTCGGAGGTGGGCGCAGGGCGACCGCATTCCGACATGGGCAGCGCTACCATGGTACGAACTTCCGTGGACATTCCGTGCATGCGCCTGTTGGTGATCGAGGACAACCGCCAATTGGTGGCCAACCTGTTCGACTACTTCGAGTCGCGCGGGCACGTGCTGGACGTGGCCCCCGATGGCATCACCGGCCTGCACCTGGCGGGCAGCCACCCTTATGACGCGGTCATCCTGGACTGGATGCTGCCGCGCATGGAAGGGCCGGAAGTGCTGCGCCGCCTGCGCGCGGACCAGGGTTCGGAAGTGCCGGTGATCATGCTGACCGCCCGCGACGAGCTGCCGGACAAGATTGCCGGGTTCCGCGCGGGCGCCGATGACTACCTGACCAAGCCCTTCGCCCTGCCCGAGCTGGAAGTGCGGCTGGAGGCCCTGCTGCTGCGCGCGCAGGGACGCAACCCGCGCAAGCGCCTGCAGGTGGCCGACCTGGTGCTGGACCTGGCCACCCTGGAGGCCCAGCGTGGCGGCCAGGCGCTGCACCTGTACCCGGCCTGCCGCAAGCTGCTGGAAGTGCTGATGCGCGCCAGCCCCGGCGCGGTCACCCGCCAGCAGCTGGAGTTCGCCCTGTGGGGCGACGAGCCGCCGGATGGCGACCTGCTGCGTTCGCACGTCTATGAACTGCGCCGCAGCGTGGACGGCCCCTTCAACGACAAGCTGATCCACACCCTGCCGCGCGTGGGCTACCGGTTGGCGACCAGCGGCAGTGCAGGCAATGGAAACGATGAAGAAGGCGCGTAAGCCGGGGCCGCTGTACCGGCGCGTGATCGGCTGGCTGCTGGGCTACCTGGCGCTGATCTCGCTGGCGGTGTTCAGCGTCGGCAACTACGTGCACGAGCACGCCGAGCATGCGGCCTGGCGCGCGCTGCTCAATTCCGAACTGGACAGCATCGTCGAGCACACCGAGCACGAGCCGCAGTACCACTGGCAGGATTCGGACACGCTCAGCCTCTACCGTTTCGACGAGACCAACATGCCGGCCACCCTGCGCGACTTGCATCCGGGCCTGCACGACGGGGTGATGGTCGGCGAGCGCGAGACCGCGGTGATGGTGCGCGACACCGCATCGATGGGGCGCGTGGCGCTGGCGCTGGACATCTCCGACTTCCACGACCTGGAGCAGTTCGCCACGCGCTGGGTGATGCTGGCCGGCATCATCATGGTCTTCGTCACCGTGCTGATGGCGTCCTTCGGCATGGAACGGGTGGTGCGCCCGCTCAGCCTGCTGGCCCATCACATCGGCGCGCTGCGGCCCGGCGAGCAGGGCCAGCGCATCGATGTCGACCCGCGCGGCAGTTCCGAACTGCACACGATTGCCGACGCGCTCAACGACTACCTTGACCGCAACGAGCAGTTCGTCGAGCGCGAGCGGGTGTTCATCAGTACGGCCAGCCACGAGCTGCGCACGCCCATCGCAGTGATGACCGGCGCGGCCGAACTGGCGCTGGAACAGCCGGGGCTGCCCGAGCGCGCACGCCAGCAGATGCAGCGCGTGCTGCGGACGGCGCAGGGCGTGGAGCAGCTGATCGAGCTGCTGCTGGTGCTGGCCCGTGATCCGGCCCGGCTGGCCGCGCGTGCCGAGCGCATCGCACTGGACCAGCTGCTGCCGGAGATCGTCGCCGACCATCGCCACCTGCTCGGGGACAAGGACCTGAGCATCGGCATCCAGGCCGCACCGGTGGACATCGTGGCGCCGCTGGCCGTGGTGCAGGCCGCGATCGGCAACCTGCTGCGAAACGCCATCGAGAACAGTGGCCGTGGCCACATCGAACTGCGCCTGAGCCCGCAGGCAGTGCTGACCCTGCAGGACCCGGGCCATGGCATGGCGCCGGAGGAAATCGCTGCCATCCACGCGCGCATGGCCCGTGGCGAGCGTGCCGACCGCGGCGGCATCGGCCTGGACCTGATCGCCCGCCTGTGCGAACACCTGGGCTGGACCCTGCACCTGCAACCGGTCGAGCCGCGCGGCACGCGGGTCACGCTCGACTTCGGCGCCTCGCGTCCGGGCTGACTGGTCGCGCCGGTAGATGCCAACCTTGGTTGGCATGTTTTCCGTCGACCAAGGTCGACGCCTACCAGAGCAATCACCGCGCTTTCGGGCGCTCCACGTGCTGGTCGATCAGGATCACATTGCCATCAGGATCGGCCAGCTGCAGGTAGCCGGTGCCCTGGCCATCGGGATCGGTGCGTGTCGTCAGCGCGATGCCCTGTGCATCCAGCGCATCCTGCAGTTCGCGCACGTCCTGGAACTGGCCCAGTTCCTGCCGGTACTGGTCCCAGCCCGGGTTGAAGGTCAGCAGGTTGCCTTCGAACATGCCCTGGAACAAGCCGATCACGATGCCATCGTTGCGCAGCACCAGCCAGTTGCGTGCCGCATCACCGCCACTCACCACGAAGCCCAGGGCTTCGTAGAACGCACGCGACGCCGCCAGATCCTTCACTGACAGGCTGACCGAGAAAGCACCCAGTTGCATGACAGGCTCCGATGGCGATGTGCCGTGGGGGATGGGGCGTCGGTGATGGGGCAATTCTGGGCACGTCGCCGTGCTGCGGCAAGCAGCGCAGCATGACCCGGCGTGAAGGCGATGTTAATCTCGGGCAACGCCGCATCCTGCGGCGTTTTTTTTCCGCTCTTTCGATCGACAGAGGATCCCATGCCGACCGAACCCGCTACTGCCCTGATCAGCAACGACATCGTTGGCCTCGGCCTGATTGCCGCCACCCTTGCCCTGATCTTCTGGGCCGCCAGCGGCCCGACCCCCCTGCTGAAGAAGATCTTCGCCTGGGTGCCGGCCCTGCTGCTGTGCTACTTCATTCCCGCCATCTACAACACTGCCGGTGTCATCGACGGCCACAACACTGCGCTGTACAACCCGGTGGCCCGCGACGTGCTGCTGCCGGCGGCGCTGGTCCTGCTGACGCTGTCGATCGACCTGAAGGGCATCGCCAAGCTTGGCCCCAAGCTGCTGGTCGTGTTCTGCGCCGGTACCGCCGGCATCATGCTGGGCGCCATCGTCTCCTTCCAGGTGATGAAGCTGATCCACCCGGAAACGGTGGCCGGCGACACCTGGGCAGGCATGGCCGCGCTGGCCGGCAGCTGGATCGGTGGCGGCGCCAACATGGTGGCCATGCGCGAGGTGTTTGGCACCGATGCCACCACCTTCGGCCAGTTCGCGGTGGTCGACGTGGCTTGTGCCAGCCTGTGGATGGCCATCCTGCTGTTCCTGGCCAACCGCGCGCAGCAGATCGATACGCGCAATGGTGCCGACACCCGCGCCATCGACGAGATGAAGGCGCGCATCAGTGCCTATGACGCGCAGAACGCACGCATTCCCAGCATGACCGACCTGATGATCATCGTCGGCGTGGCGCTCGGTGGTGTCGGCCTGGCCCATGCCATCGCCGCGCCGCTGGCGGGCTGGTTCAAGGCCAACATCAGCTGGGCCAGCCAGTTCAGCCTGGACAGCCAGTTCGTCTGGGTCATCCTGTTGTCCACGGCGATGGGCCTGGGCCTGAGCTTCACCCGCGCGCGCCGGCTGGAAGCGGCCGGTGCCTCGCGACTGGGTACCGTGTTCCTGTATTTCCTGATCGCCTGCATCGGCATGCAGATGAACCTGCTGTCGCTCCTGGACCGGCCGTGGCTGTTCCTGCTCGGCGCCATCTGGATGGCGACCCACGTGCTGGTGCTGTGGATCGTGGCCAAACTGCTGCGTGCGCCACTGTTCTTCTTCGCCATCGGGTCGCAGGGCAACATCGGTGCGGCGGCGTCGGCACCGGTGGTGGCGGCGGCATTCCATCCCTCGCTGGCGCCGGTGGGCGTGCTGCTGGGCACGGTGGGGTACGCCACCGGTACCGGCCTGGCCTACGTCACCGGGCTGATCCTGAAGTGGATGGCCAACGGCTGATCACGCGTTGCTGCAGCGCCGGGCCCATGCCCGGCGGCTGCTGGGCGTGACGCGTACGGCGCCTACCACTGCCGGAACTGTGCGGCCGATAACGTATTATCGGCGGCAGGGCACGTAGCGTGGCGGCATGCGTCGCGTGGGAAGCAGGGGGCTCGCGGCGCAGCCTCCGCTGGCGGCTGCCAGCCTTCCCGACAGGTGGGTTCATGACGAATCAATGGATGTTTCGTGCGTCGGCGCTGTTGGCGCTGATGCTGGGTAGTGCTTCGGTGCTGGCGCAGGCACCCCTGCAGGCGCGGCCTGCCGATGTGCAGGCGATCACCGATGCCAGTGCGCGCGACGTCGCCGCGCTCATCGCGCAACCGGGCTTTGCCGACGCCGCGCGGTCGGCCCTGCGTGCGGCACCGGAACGCGGCGTGGCCCTGCAGCAGGTGGTGGCGCGTTTCGATCCGCAGGCGCGGACGGTGGCCAGCAGCAGCGTGGCCCGGCAGGATGGCCAGCTGCGGCTGCGCAAGGGCCTGCCGGAGCAGGGGCCTGCGCTGCTGCAACTGCGCGCCTATGTGCCCGAAGGCGCATCGCTGGATGCCATCGCGCCGCGCCAGCTGTGGGTGGCCAGCCTGCCACGCGGCAATGATCGCGACTGGACCACGCTGACCGCCTATGACGCACAGGGCCGCGCGCACCTGCTGGATGCGAAGCAGGCGCCGGACTTCCCTGTGCTGATCGTCGACGTCGATACCCGCCGCTCGGTGGCCGAGGGCATGGCCCTGGTCAACGCCGGCCTGCGCGAACGCGGCCTGCAGTCCCCTGAGCGCATCAGCATCGCTGCCAATGGCGCCAGCGCGTCGTTGGACATCACCCGCTTGGATCGCATCCGCCTGGCCGATGACCAGGAGCCGTGGGCACTGGGTGCGGCAGAGGTGTTTGCTGTCGTTTCCGGCCTGCAGGTCGACAAGACCGAGCCGGAAATGGTCACCGTCGACATGCCGTACCTGGACTATGACAACACCGATTACACCCCGCAGCAGGCGCTGGTGATCTGGGGCAATTACCGCTTCAACGCTGCCAACGTGCAGCTGTTCGAGGATGACGGCGATACCAATTACCAGGAACTGCTGGTGGCGTTGACCAGCGGGGTGAAGACCGCGTTGGGCGTGTTCGCGCCGGAGTACGCGGTCATCGCCGACATCGCCGGTGCCATCCTCAATGCCATGCCGTCGTCCTGGTTCGCCAACGACATCGACTACCTGGACAGCTTCTACCTGCTGCAGCGCGGGCAGGCCTATACCGATCGCATGGGGGCCGCCAACAACGCCAAGGTCACGCTCACCCCCATCACCCTGGTGGAGTAGGCCGGCAGGGCTTGCAGCCCTGCACCTGCTGGTAGTGCCGGCCGCTGGCCGGCAACCTCAAAAGCAAAAGCCTGCTATCCGTGGGATGGCGGGGTGGGTCCGGTTGCGGGGGACGCCGTAAATCCGTCCATGGAGGCTCGGTCGCGCCATCCATGGCGCTCACGCCCCCGCAACCGGAC
>NZ_JBYSZR010000050.1:0-10490 GCF_058787375.1 Stenotrophomonas sp. FW305-3-2-15-E-LB1 | reverse complement strand
TGAGGGGGTGTGAGCGCCATGGATGGCGCGACCAAGCCCCCATGGATGGGTTCACGGCGTCCCCCTCAACCGGACCCGCCCCGCCACCCCGCAGGAACCCAGCTTTTGACGTTGACGTTGCAGGTGCAGGGCTGCAAGCCCTGCAGAAACAAACCCCACCCTACGCCAGCGTCGGTTGTGCAATCTTCCCCCGCGCACTACGATCCTGCGGTTCGCGCGCACCTGCGCGCGCCCGTATTCCTGCTGAGCGCCCCGTGCGCCGCATCTGCCAACCCGAGGTATCCATGGTCATCAAACCGCGCGTCCGCGGCTTCATCTGCGTCACCACCCACCCGACCGGCTGCGAGGCCGCGGTCAAGCAGCAGATCGACTACATCCGCGCCCGCCCGCCGATCCAGAACGGCCCCAAGCGCGTGCTGGTCATCGGTGCCTCCACCGGCTACGGCCTGGCCGCGCGCATCACCGCCGCGTTCGGCAGTGGTGCTGCCACTCTGGGCATCTTCTTCGAACGCCCGGGCAGCGAGACCAAGCCGGGCACGGCGGGCTGGTACAACTCCGCGGCGTTCCACAAGTACGCCGACGAAGCCGGCCTGTATGCCAAGAGCATCAACGGCGATGCCTTCTCCGATGAAGTGAAGGCCAAGGCCATCGAGATGATCAAGTCCGACCTCGGCCAGGTCGACCAGGTGGTCTACAGCCTGGCCGCGCCGCGCCGCAAGCACCCCAAGACCGGCGAGATCATCAGCTCCACGCTGAAGCCGATCGGCGAGCCGATCGTCCTGCGCGGTCTGGATACCGACAAGGAAGTGCTGACCGAGACCCACCTGCAGCCGGCCACGGCTGAGGAGATCGCCGGCACCGTCGCGGTGATGGGTGGCGAAGACTGGCAGATGTGGATCGATGCGCTGTCCGAGGCCGGCGTGCTGGCCAACGGCTGCACCACCACCGCCTTCACCTACGTGGGCGAAGAGATCACCCAGGCGATCTACTGGAACGGTTCGATCGGCGCGGCCAAGAAGGACCTGGACGACAAGGTGCTGGGCCTGCGTGCATCGCTGGCGAAAATCGGCGGCGACGCGCGCGTGTCGGTGCTCAAGGCCGTGGTCACCCAGGCCAGCTCGGCCATTCCGACCATGCCGCTGTACCTGTCGCTGCTGTTCAAGGTGATGAAGGCGCAGGGCACGCACGAAGGCTGCATCGAGCAGCTCGACGTGCTGTACGACATCCTCTACGGTGGCAAGGCGGACGGCGTGGCTGTCGACCGCCTGCGCCACGACCTCGTCGATGGCCAGGGCCGCACGGTCGCCCTGGTGGACGAGGAAGGCCGCCTGCGTGCGGACTACAAGGAAATGGCCCCGGAAGTGCAGGGCAAGGTGCTGGAGCTGTGGCCGCAGGTGACCAACGAAAACCTGTACGAGATCAGCGACCTGGCCGGCTACAAGGCCGACTTCCTGCGCCTGTTCGGTTTCGGCGTGGACGGCGTGGACTACGAGGCCGACGTCAACCCGGACGTCAAGATCGCCAACCTGGTCGACCTGACCTGACAACCCCGTGGTAGTGCCGGCCGCTGGCCGGCATTGCGGGTATGCGTGGTTGCCGGCCAGCGGCCGGCACTACCAGTATCAGACTCAGCCGAAGTCGAAGTTCATCGACGGCAGCGCCGGGCCGACGAACTCGCCCTGCACGTAATCGACGCCTGCGCTGAACAGCAGGGTCATCGAGTTCGCATCGCTGACGAACTCGGCCATGGTGCGGATGCCGGCTTCCTGCGCACGTGCGGTGATCTGGCTGATGCGGTCGATGTTCTCGCGGGTCGCGCCAAGGTCGCTGGTGAAGCCGCGGTCCAGCTTGAGGAACTGCGGCTCGAAGTGGGCCAGCAGCTGGAACGAATCCAGCCCCGAACCGAACTGCTCCAGGCCGATCCGGCAACCCAGCGGGGCGACGTCGGCAAGGAACTGCTGGGCGGCGCGCAGGTGGGTGAAGACCTTGACCTCCGGCGCATGCAGCCACAGCCGTTCGCCCGGTACGCCCTGGGCCTGCAGCTGCTGGCGCAGGGTGGCGATCATCTTGGGGTCGTCGAACGACTCGGGGGTGACCTTGACCAGGATCTGCGTGTCATGGCCGGCACGGGCGCGTGCGCCGAGCACGTCGATGGCCTTCGAGACCACCCAGCGGTTGATGTCGCCCAGCAGGCCGTGCTCCTCGGCAATGCCGAGGAAGGCGGTCGGGCTGAGCAGCTCGCCGTTGTGCTCCAGCCGCAGGTAGGCCTCGTACAGCTCCAGCGGCTCGCCCTGCAGGTTCAGCACCGGCTGGTAGTGCAGCTGGAAGCCGTCACCTGCGAGCGCCTCGCGGATGCGCGCGACCCAGCGCTGCACGCGCTCTTCCTCGATGCGGTCGACCGCGGCCGGGTCGAAGATGCGCGAAGTGTTGCCCAGCGCGGCCGCGGCCTGCGCGCACTCGCTGGCACGCGCCAGCACCTGGCCGATGCTGGCGATCTTCTCGCCCACCTGCACGCCGCCGAGGCTGACGGTGACCGTGGCCGACCGTGCGCCGATGGTGAACACGTGCGCGGCAAAGGCTTCGCGGATGCGCTCGGCCAGGGCCAGGGTCTGTGCGTAGGCGCCGGCCTGCAGCACGGCGAAGCTGTGTTCGCCGAAGCGCGCCATCTGCGCATCCTCGCCCACCACGTCAGCCAGCAGCGCGGCCATCGCGCCGATCAGGGTGTCGGCCGAGGCCAGGCCGATATCGGGGATCAGGCGCGCGTAGTGGTCCGGTTCGACCAGCAGCAGGCCGAACTGGCCCTCGCTGCGGCCGGCCTGGGCCACGGCATCTTCCACCTGCAGCATGAAGGTGGGGCGGTTGAGCAGGCCGGTGACCTGGTCGCGCTGGCGCAGGTCCTCGACCTCGCGGGCCAGTTCGGTGTCCAGTTCCAGCCGGCGGCGGAACACCACCTGCAGGCAGGATTCGCCTTCGTAGGTGGCGGCGGTGAATTCCATGGTGGCCGGGAACGCACTGCCATCCTGGTGGCGCGCATCCAGCTGGTACTGCGGCGGCGGCGCCTCGCCACGGCTGAGCGACTTCAGCAGCTGCTTGAAGCTGTCCACGTGCTGGGCGGCGACCATGTCCAGCAGCGAGATGCCTTCGACCTCGTCGAAGTCCTCGTAGCCGAACATTTCCAGATAGGCATCGTTGGCACGGATGTGCATGCCTTCGTGGACATAGGCGATGGGGTCGCGCGAGGAGGCGATCAGCGCGTCGCAGCGGCGCTCGGTCTCGCGCATCTGCGCCTCGATGCGGCGCAGGCCACGGCGCGCCTGCAGGTCGACCCACTGGTCGCGGACCACCGCCAGCAGATGTTCATTGCGCTGGCGCAGCGCAAGGGCGCGGACGCCGTTGCTGCTGGCCTGGACCAGTTCGTCCTCGTCGATGTGATCGGCCAGCAGCACCAAGGGGATGTCCTTGCCGCTGGCGGCGATGTGCTGGGCCACCAGCGGCAGAGGGATGCCCTGCGACGGCGAGGCCAGCACCAGGTCGATGGCCTGGCTGGCCAGCACCTGCGACAGCTCGGCCGAATCCTGTGGCCGCCACGGGCGCACGGCGATGCCGCTGTTGCGCAGGGTGCTGACGATGGCTTCGGCGTTCTCGCCGCTGTCATCGACGATCAGCAGCCGGATGGTGATGTCGTTCGCGTTCTGCATGCACTGCTCCCCAATCTGCAAATCTAGATACACGATGCGCGGCGGTCCGTCCATGCGCTCGCCCCTTGCGGGGTTGGAACGGCGATGCGGTTCACACCACGCTGCCGGCGGCATGGCCGCTGGCCCAGGCCCACTGGAAGTTGTAGCCGCCCAGCCAACCGGTCACGTCCAGCACCTCGCCGACGAAGTGCAGGCCGGGCACGCGCTTGGACTCGAGGGTGGCCGAAGAGACCTCGGCCGTGTCCACGCCGCCGAGGGTGACTTCGGCGGTGCGGTAGCCTTCGGTGCCGCTGGCCACCAGCGGGAAAGCGCCCAGCAGCTGCCCGGCCTGGCGCAGCACCGGTTCGTCCAGCTGCCGCACCGGGCGGTCCGGCAACCAGTGCTCGCACAGGCGCTGGGCCAGCCGCTTGGGCAGCACCTCGGCCAATACCGTGCGCAGTTCGGCGGCCGGCCGGTCGCGTTTCATCTGCCGCAGCCACTCGGTCGCGTCCTGGCCCGGCAACAGGTCCAGTTCCAGGGCATCGCCGGGTTGCCAGAACGAGGAGATCTGCAGGATGGCCGGCCCGCTGACGCCACGATGGGTCAGCAGCATGAAGTTCTGGAAGTGCTTGCCGTTGCAGCGCGCCTCGATGGGCAGGGCAACGCCACTGAGGTCGGCCAGCCGCTCCTGGTGGGTGCCACTGAGGGTCAGCGGTACCAGGCCGGCGCGGGTGGGCAGGATCTGGTGGCCGAACTGGCGGGCCACCTCGTAGCCGAAGCCGGTGGCGCCCATGCTGGGGATCGACAGGCCGCCGGTTGCCACCACCAGCGAGGCGCAATGGAACAGGCCATCGGTGGTGTGCACGCGGAAGCCATCGCTGCCTTGTTCAATGCGCTGCACGCTGCAGTCGGTGCGGATCTGCACGCCGGCCGCCTGGCACTCGTCCACCAGCATCTTCACGATCTGCTTGGACGAGACATCGCAGAACAGCTGCCCCAGTTCCTTTTCGTGATAGGCGATGCGGTGCTTGTCCACCAGCTCGATGAAGTGCCACGGCGTGTAGCGCGCCAGGGCCGACTTGCAGAAATGCGGGTTGGCCGAGATGAAGTTGGCCGGCGTGGTACCGGTGTTGGTGAAGTTGCAGCGCCCACCACCGGACATCAGGATCTTCTTGCCGACCTTGTTGGCGTGGTCGATCACCTGCACGTGGCGGCCGCGCTGGCCGGCCGTGATCGCAGTCATCAGCCCGGCTGCGCCGGCACCGATGACCAGCACGTCGCAGCGGATCGTGCTCATGCCTTGGCGCGCTTGCGCCAGTCCGGAATGATGTCGAGCTGGATCTGGTCGTTGAGGAGCTGCACCTCGCCGTCCTGGATCAGCACGCTGAAACGCATGGCGCGCTGGATCTGCTGACCCCACTGTTCGACGAAGGCGCCGTCGAGGTCGACCACCGACAGGTTGTCGAAGCGGGCAAGGCCCTTGCCCTGCTTGTTCCACCAGATGTCGGACGCGTTGCCGCCGTAGTTCACCACCTGCACCTGGCGGCTGCGGTTGCAGGCCTTGCGCACGCGCGATTCGTCCGGGTGGCCCAGGTCGATCCACTGCAGGATGTCGCCGGTGTAATCGTGGTTCCACAGGTCCGGTTCGTCGTCGGTGCTCAGGCCGCGGCCGAACTCCAGGCGGTCATCGGCATTGAGGGCGAAGGCGAGCAGGCGCACCATCAGGCGATCGTCGGTTTCCGACGGGTGCTGGGCCAGGGTCAGGTTGTGGGTCGCGTAGTAGCCGCGATCCATGTCGCTGATCTGCAACTCGGCCTTGCGGATGGTGGCGGTGAGGGCCATGGGGAATCCGTCGACTAAAGACGACCATGATAGAGGTTTGCTGTAAGGGTGTCCGTCGCCAGGGTGTCTGCCGGGCGTCAACGATGGCACTCTGGCGGTGCTTTCCCTCCTGTCGCCCGCGCATGACCCGTTCCCCGATCCGCCGTCTCCGTATTGCCGACGCCGACTTCGTCTGCAGCGTGCGCGCATCCGCGGCGGGTGCGCTGCCTGCCAGCGTGGTGTTCGCCGCCTATGCGCCCGGGCGCCGGCTGCGCATGCGCTTCAGCAGCGCCCCTGCGCAGCGGCGGCTGGCGGCTGAGGCCGGGCTGGACCACGGCAGCCTGCGCATGCCCGACGGCACCTGGATCAACCTGCACCGGCCGGCGGTGATGCGTGCGCTGGTGCTGGCGGCGCTGGGCGATGGCCTGGGCGACGGCATCGAGCGCGATGGCTGGCAGGTGCTGGACGCGGCCACGCTGCCGGCGCCGGAGCCCGCCACGCCATGAGCCTGCCCAGCCGCCTGCAGCTGCCGCCGGGTGACTGGGCGTGCCTGCTCGATGGGCTGTGCGCGCGCTTCCCGCGCATCGGCCGCGGGCAGTGGCAGGATCGTTTCGCCCGGGGCCGGGTGCAGGACGTGCAGGGCAGGGCGCTCGCGCCGGACCAGCCCTGGCAGGTCGGGCTGGACATCGTCTATTTCCGCGAGGTCAGCGACGAACCGCGCATCCCGTTCAGCGAGCGCATCGTGTACCAGGATGAGCACCTGCTGGTGGCCGACAAGCCGCACCACCTGCCGGTCACGCCCGCAGGCGGCTACGTGCGCGAGACCCTCCTGGCGCGGCTGGTGGCGCGCACCGGCAACACGGACCTGGTGCCGCTGCACCGGCTTGACCGGCTCACTGCAGGGCTGGTGCTGTTTTCGCAGCGGACCGATTCGCGCGATGCCTACCAGCGGCTGTTCCGCGAACGACGTATCGACAAGACCTATGAGGCGCTGGCACCCGCGTTGCCGGGCCTGCAGTTCCCGCTGGAGCGGCGGAGCCGGATCGTGGCGGGCGAGCCGTTCTTCCGCATGGCCGAGGCAGCGGGTGAGCCGAACGCGCGCACCCGGGTGGACGTGATCGCCGCCGACGCGGCGGTCTGGCATTACCGGCTGCGGCCGGAAACCGGGCGCAAGCACCAGCTTCGCGTGCACATGGCGGCGCTGGGCGCACCGATCCTCGGCGATGACCTGTACCCGCAGCTGCAGCCAGCGGCGGATCCGCTGCGGGCGCCGCCGTTGCAGCTGCTGGCGCGGGCCCTGGCGTTCCAGGATCCGCTGGATGGGCAGCGCCGGGTGTTCAGCAGTGACCGTTCGCTGCAGGCGCCGGACAGCCCGGCCGAGGCGGGCTGATCAGCGGGGCGTGATCACTGCGGCGTGATCACTGCGGCTTGATCCGGGCCAGCCAGCGGTCCAGCTCGGCGGCGAACAGCTGGCGGTCGCGCTGGCCCAGCGGCGGCGGCCCACCGGTCTGTACGCCCGACCCGCGCAGCTCCTCCATGAAATTGCGCATCGACAGCCGCTCGGCCATGTTGTTGGCGGTGTACAGCTGGCCGCGCGGGTTCAGGGCGACGGCCTTCTTCTCCAGCACCAGCGCAGCCAGCGGGATGTCCTGGGTGACCACCAGGTCACCGGCGGCGACCCGCTCGACGATGGCACTGTCGGCCACGTCCAGGCCCTGTGGCACCTGGAGGGAGCGCAGCCAGCGCGAGGGCGGTGTGCGGATCCACTGGTTGGCGACCAGGGTCAGCTCCAGGCCGACCCGCTCGGCGGCGCGGAAAAGGATGTCGCGGATGACAACAGGGCAGGCGTCGGCATCGACCCAGATCCTCGGACGCCCGTGTTCAGCGGGGGTTTCAGCTTCAGTCATTTACCCAGTGTAGGGTAGGAAAAACCTGAATGGGGACTCGGGTTTAGCCTCGATCGGCTGCCAGCCCTTGTCACGCCTAGCCGGGCAGGGGATGCGGCTGAATGTCGGGGCTATCGCTTTTTCCTGAAAACACGCGTATCGTTCGACCCACTGTGTTTGCTAGGGTCACCGTGAATCGTGGCCTGGTGCAGTTGATCTCACGATCCGCTCATCGATCCGCTTTACCAACGCCTGCAACTCAGTCTCGGCCCCGATACCCGGTGGCTGCGATTTTTTTCAACATGTGTTTCAGGAGTTAGTAACTATGTCTGATCGTCAGACCGGCACTGTCAAGTGGTTCAACGACGCCAAGGGCTTCGGCTTCATCACCCCGGAAAGCGGCCCGGACCTGTTCGTGCACTTCCGTGCCATCCAGGGCACCGGCTTCAAGACCCTGCAGGAAGGCCAGAAGGTTACCTTCATCGCCGTCCAGGGCCAGAAGGGTATGCAGGCTGACCAGGTGCAGGCGGTCTAATCCGTCTGCTACCGTTTGGTAGCCAGAAACGTCGGAAGCGAAAGCTTCCGGCGTTTTTTTTTATGCGCGCGATGCATGCACCCCCGCGCGGTACGATGCGCGCTTCCCCTAGGAGCCCGCCCATGCGCATCGTCCACCACCTGGAGAACTCCCGTTCGCTGCGCGTGCTGTGGATGCTGGAGGAGCTGGGGCTGGACTACGAGCTGCGGCGCTACCCGCGCGATCCGAAGACGCTGCTGGCGCCGCCGGAGCTGCGCCAGGTCCACCCGCTCGGCAAATCGCCGGTGCTGCAGGATGGCGATCTGGTGCTGGCCGAGTCCGGGGCGATCCTCGACTACCTCGTCGACCGCTACGACACCGGGCGCCAGTTCTCGCCGTCGCCGGTTCCGGCCGACGGTGCCGAGCGCATCGACTACCGCTACTGGCTGCATTACGCCGAAGGTTCGGCGATGCCGCCGCTGCTGCTGACCCTGGTGATCGGCCGCATCCGCAGCGCGCCGATGCCGTTCTTCGCCCGGCCGATTGCCCGCGGCATTGCCGACAAGGCCGAGCGCAGCTTCATTGGTCCGCAACGGCGCCTGCACCTGGACTGGATGGAGCGGCGGCTGGCCGAAAGCCCCTGGTTCGCCGGTGACCGTTTCACCGCGGCCGACATCCAGATGAGTTTCCCGATCCAGGCGGCTGCAGCCCGTGGGGGTGGCCTGGACGACAAGCCGGCCCTGCGCAGCTTCCTTGCGCGCATCGGCGAGCGCCCGGCCTACCGGCGCGCCGAGGCGCACGGCGGCGCCCTGCAGGCCCTGCGCGGAGATTGAGGAGCGGCCCTGCCGCCCCCATCCTGCAGGGATGGATACCAGCGCCCCCCGTTTCGACAACCGCCTGCTGAGCGCCCTGCCGGGCGACCCCGAGAGCGGCCCGCGCCGCCGCGAAGTGCGCGGCGCCGCATGGTCATCGGTGATGCCGACCCCCGTGGCCGCCCCCACGTTGCTGGCCTGGTCGCCGGACGTGGCCGCGCTGCTGGGCCTGGAAGCAGCAGACGTGGAAGGCGACGACTTCGCCCAGGTATTTGGCGGCAACGCGCTGTACGCAGGCATGCAGCCATGGGCAGCCAACTACGGTGGCCACCAGTTCGGCCATTGGGCGGGCCAGTTGGGCGATGGCCGGGCGATTTCGCTGGGTGAACTGGTGGCGGCCGATGGCCGGCACTGGGAGCTGCAGCTGAAGGGCGCCGGGCCGACCCCGTACTCGCGCGGCGCCGATGGCCGTGCCGTGCTGCGCTCGTCCATCCGCGAGTTCCTGTGCAGCGAAGCGATGCATCACCTGGGCGTGCCGACCACGCGCGCCTTGTCGCTGGTCGGCACGGGCGAAGACGTGGTGCGCGACATGTTCTACGACGGCCACCCGCGCGCCGAGCCGGGCGCCATCGTCTGCCGTGTCGCGCCGTCGTTCATCCGCTTCGGCACCTTCGAACTGCCGGCATCCCGCGGCGAGACCGCGCTGCTGAGGCAGCTGGCCGAGGCCTGCATCGCCCGCGACTTCCCCGAGCTGCAGGGCGAGGGCGAGGCGTTGTACGGCGACTGGTTCGCGCAGATCGCCGTGCGTACTGCCGAGCTGATGGCGCACTGGATGCGCGTCGGTTTCGTGCACGGGGTGATGAACACCGACAACCTGTCCGTGCTGGGCCTGACCATCGACTACGGCCCGTACGGCTGGGTGGAGGATTACGACCCGGACTGGACGCCCAACACCACCGACGCCCAGGGCCGCCGCTACCGCTTCGGCACCCAGCCACAGGTGGCGTACTGGAACCTCAACCGGCTTGCGCAGGCACTGTCGCCGCTGTTCGCCGACGTGCAGCCGCTGCAGGCCGGTCTGGCTGCGTTCCAGTCCACCTTCGTCGCCTGCACGCGCCGCGATGCCGCCGCCAAGCTGGGCCTGGCCGCCGCCGACGACGAAGACCTGCAGCTCTACCTGCGCTGGCAGCAGTTGCTGCAGGACGGCGGCATGGACATGACGTTGGCCTGGCGCGCGTTGATGCGCGTGGACGCGGCGGCACCGGATGCGGGTGTGCTCGAAGCGGTGTACTACGACGAAGCACGCCGGCAGGCGGTGCAGGTGCCGCTGCAGCAGTGGTTGCAGGACTACGCCGCGCGGCTGCGTGCCGATCCGCTGGCGGCCGATGCGCGCCTGGCGAAGATGGCGGCGGCCAATCCGCTGTACGTGCTGCGCAACTGGTTGGCGCAGGAAGCGATCGACCGGGCGGAGCAGGGCGATCTGGGGGGCGTGCACGCGCTGCAGGACGTGCTGCGTGACCCGTATACGGAACGCCCGGGGCTGGAGCACTATGCCGGCAAGCGCCCGGCGTGGGCGGATGACCGCGCGGGCTGCTCGATGCTGTCCTGCAGTTCGTAGGGGGTTTCTTCTGCAGGGCTTGCAGCCCTGCACCTGCCGAATCAACGTCAACATCAACGTCAAACGCTGGCTTTCCGTGGGTGGGCGGGGCGGGTCCGGTTGAGGGGGACGCTGCAAGTACGTCCATGTAAGCTCGGTCGCCGCATCCATGCGGCTCACGCC
>NZ_JBYSZR010000049.1:0-15549 GCF_058787375.1 Stenotrophomonas sp. FW305-3-2-15-E-LB1 | reverse complement strand
GTGAGCGGCATGGATGCCGCGACCAAGCCCCCATGGACGGGTTTACGGCGTCCCCCTCAACCGGACCCACCCCGCCAACCCTCAGAAAACCAGCTTCTGCAGTTGCTTTCGCTCTGGCTTGAAGCAGGTGCAGGGCTGCAAGCCCTGCCGAAACGCCCCTCAACCCTTACTGGAGCAGCGAGCGCAGCATCCAGGCGTACTTCTCGTGGGTCTGCAGGCGCTGGGTCATCAGATCCTCGGTCGGGGCGTCGTCGGCGTCGTCCGCCACATCCAGCACTTCACGCGCCGTACGGCAGACCGCTTCGTTGGCGACCACCAACTGGCGTACCATTTCCCGCCAGTCCGCACTGTCGGTCAGGCCCGGCTCCTCGGCGATCGAGGTCAGCGCAGCAAATTCCCGGTAGGAGCCCGGGGCATTGAAACCCAGCGCACGGATACGCTCGGCCACGTCGTCCAGCGCCGCCCACTGCTCGGTGTACTGCGTCTCGAACATCGTGTGCAGCGAGTTGAACATCGAACCGGTCACGTTCCAGTGGAAGTTGTGGGTCTTCAGGTAGAGCGTGAACGCGTCAGCCTGGAACCGCGACAGACCGTCGGCGATCTTCTTGCGGTCGCCCTGGGTGATCCCGATATCGATGTTGGGTGCCGACGGTGCCGCCGCTGCAAGCTTCTGCTTGCCGGTCTTGGGCTTGGTCGTGCTCTTGGTCTTCGCCATGGGGTTCCTCCTTGTGGAATCGTTGGCCTTCACAGTAAATCAGTCTCGATGACTGGTCGCTTTCAAAGTTTTGAACGAACCGATTGATGAACGCTATCGATAAAAATCCGCCGCCCCGCCTGCGCCAACAGCGCGCCGCCATTGACGGCGCCATGAGCCGCGACCGGGGCCGTTTGCTGGGAATGCTCTCGCGTTGCCAGGCCAAGCCGCAGGATGCGGCGCTGGCCGCTACCTTCGAGCAGGCCTTGCAGGCGTCGGTGCAGCGCCGGCAGGTACGGGCGCAACAGCAGCCGGCCATTACTCTGGACCCGCAGCTGCCGATTGCGCGTGAAGCCGAGGCGATCATCGGCCTGATCCGCGACCACCAGGTGGTGGTGATTGCCGGCGAAACCGGCTCGGGCAAGACCACCCAGCTGCCGAAACTGTGCCTGGCCGCGGGCCGGGGCCAGGCCGGCATGATCGGCTGCACCCAGCCGCGACGGATTGCCGCACGTGCAGTGGCCAGCCGCGTGGCGCAGGAACTGCAGAGCGAGCTGGGCCAGCTGGTCGGCTACCAGGTGCGCTTCAACGACAAGGTCAGCGAAGACAGCCGTATCAAGTTCATGACCGACGGCATCCTGCTGGCGGAAATCGCCAGTGACCGCTGGTTGTCGAACTACGACACGATCATCGTCGACGAGGCGCACGAACGCAGCCTCAACATCGACTTCCTGCTGGGCTACCTGAAGCAGCTGCTGCGCAAGCGCCCGGACCTGAAGCTGATCGTCACCTCGGCCACCATCGACACCGAACGCTTCGCCCAGCATTTCGACAATGCGCCGGTGATCAGCGTGGAAGGCCGCACCTTCCCGGTGGAAGTGCGCTACCGCGCGCTGGAAGGCGAGGGCGAAGACCAGGGCGAGCGCACCGTCAACGATGCCATCGTGTCGGCCATCGACGAGATCACCCGCCTGGATTCGCGCGGCGACGTGCTGATCTTCCTGCCCGGCGAACGCGAGATCCGCGACGCGCACCAGTCGCTGGAGCGGCGCAAGTACCGCAACACCGAGGTGCTGCCGCTGTACGCGCGGTTGTCCAACCAGGACCAGGACCGGGTGTTCAACCCCGGCCCGAACCGGCGCATCGTGCTGGCCACGAATGTGGCGGAAACCTCGCTGACGGTGCCGCGCATCCGGTACGTGGTCGACCCGGGCTTTGCCCGCGTCAAGCGCTACAGCCCGCGCAACAAGCTGGACCGCCTGCACATCGAGCCGATCTCGCAGGCCAGCGCCAACCAGCGCAAGGGCCGCTGCGGGCGTATCGCCGAGGGCATCTGCTACCGCCTGTACGCCGAGGCTGATTTCCAGGCCCGGCCGGAGTTCACCGATCCGGAAATCCGCCGCTCCAGCCTGGCCGGGGTGATCCTGCGCATGCTGCAGCTGGGCCTGGGCCGCATCGAGGACTTCCCGTTCCTGGAAGCGCCGGACGAACGTGCGGTGGCCGACGGTTGGCAGCAGCTGACCGAGCTGGGCGCGATCGATGCCGAGCGACGCATGACCACCATCGGCAAGCAGATGGCACGCCTGCCGGTGGACGTGAAGCTGGCGCGCATGCTGGTGGCCGCGCAGGCTGCCGGCTGCCTGCGGCCGATGCTGGTGATCGCCTCGTTCCTGGGCATCCAGGACCCGCGCGAGCGCCCGCCCGAGGCCCGCGGTGCGGCCGACAGCGCGCATGCGCAGTTCGCCGATGGCCGCTCCGAATTCGTCGGTGTGCTGCGGCTGTGGGATGCCTACCGGCAGGCCCACGAAGACCTGACCCAATCCAAGCTGCGCGACTGGTGCGGGCGCCACTTCCTCGGTTTCCTGCGCATGCGCGAATGGCGCGAGCTGCACCGCCAGCTGCGCCTGCTCTGCGAAGAACTGGGCTGGAAGGAAGAAACCAGCGATGCCTCGATGGCACCGTTGCTGGCCGGCAGCAGTGCGCCGGCACCGGCGCGTGACGATGCGGCGGCGGTGAAGGCCACCCGTGGCCAGTTGCACCGCGCCGCGCGCCTGGCCCGCGAAGGCAAGGCCGAAACCGCGCCGGCCCCGGTGGCCGTGCGCGCACAGAAGGAACAGGCCCCCGCCGGGGGCGGTTTCAGCGAACGCGTACGTGCGGCCGCCTACCAGACCCTGCACCGCGCACTGGTGGCAGGCCTGCCGACGCAGATCGGCCATCGCACCGAGAAGGGCGATTTCCAGGCCCCGCGCCAGCGCCGCTTCCTGCCGTTCCCGGGCTCGACGTTGTCCAAGCGTCCGCCGCCGTGGCTGCTGGTGGCCAACCTGCTGGATACACAGAAGGTGTGGGGCATGACCCTGGCTGCGATCGAGCCGGACTGGGTGATCGCCGAGCTGCCGCACCTGCTGCTGCGCAAGCACTTCGACCCGCACTGGTCGCGCGCGCAGGGCCAGGTGCTGGCGTCCGAGCAGATCAGCCTGTTCGGCCTGGTGCTGGCACCGAAGAAGCCGGTGCACTACGGGCGCATCGAGCCCGGCGAAGCGCACGACATCTTCGTGCGGCAGGCGCTGGTGACCGGCGAGATCAACACCCGCGCCAGTTTCGTGGCTGACAACCAGAAGGTGCTGGAACTGGCCCGCGAGGAAGAGGCCAAGCTGCGCCGTGCCGGCATCGTCGCCGACGAGGACTGGCAGGCGCGCTGGTACCTGGACCGGGTGCCGCCGCAGATCCATTCGGCCGCTGGCCTGGATACCTGGTGGAAAGCACTGCCGCCGGAACAGCGCAGGACGCTGCACTGGTCGCTGGTCGACCTGCTGCCCGGCGAAGGCAGCGAGCAGGAGCGTTACCCCAAGTACCTGCCGCTGGGACAGGCGCGCCTGCCGCTGCATTACCGCTTCGAGCCGGGCGCCGACGACGACGGCGTGACCCTGGACGTGCCGCTGCACCTGCTCAATGCACTGGACCCGGTGCAGCTGGGCTGGCTGGCGCCGGGCTTCGTGGCAGACAAGGCCTCGGCGCTGATCCGCAGCCTGCCCAAGGCGATGCGCCGCAACTACGTGCCGGCACCGGATTTCGGCCGCGCCTTCTTCGAGGCGTTCCCGCAGCCCAGCGCCGATGCCATCAGCGGTGAACTGGCGCGCTTCCTGTCACGCGCGACCGGCGCGACGGTGACCGCGCTTGATTTCGAGCCCGGTTCGATCGAGCCGCACCTGCACATGAACCTGCGCCTGCGCGATGAGCACGGCAAGGTGCTGGCGACCTCGCGTGACCTCGATGCGCTGCGTGCGACGTTCGGTGGCCGTGCCGGTGATGCCTTTGCTGCGCGCGCCGGCCGCGAGATGGCGGCCGATGGGCTGCGCACGTTCCCGGCCACGCCGATTCCGCTTCAGGTACCGGGCGAAGCCGGCGTGCCGGCCTATCCGGCGCTGCTGGACGAGGGTGACAGCGTGGCGCTGCGCATCTTCGCCGACCGCCAGCAGGCACAGGAGGCCCATCCGCTGGGCGTGCGCCGTCTGCTGGAGATCGCCCTGGCGGAGAAAGTGAAGCAGGCGCGCAAGCAGCTGCCGGTCGCGCCCAAGACCGGCCTGCTGTATGCGGCCATCGAATCGCAGGAACGCCTGCGTGGCGACCTCGTTGATGCGGCGATGAACGCCGTGCTGGCCGAAGGGCTGGAGGACATCCGCGATGCGGCGGCGTTCGAGCAGCGTCGCGACCACGCGGCCAAGGCGCTGTTCGGCGAGGCGATGTCGCGGCTGAAGCTGGCCGAGACGATCCTGGCGCTGGTGGCGGAACTGAAGCCGCTGCTGGAAGCACCGCTGATGGGCTGGGCGCGTGGCAACCTGGACGACATGGAAGCGCAGCTGGTGGGCCTGATCCATCCCGGCTTCCTGCGCGATACCCCGGCCGACGCGTTGGCGCAGTACCCGCGCTACCTGAAGGCGATGATCCTGCGCACTGAACGCGCCAAGCGCGATCCGCCACGCGACCAGGCGCGCATGCTGGAACTGCATCCGTTCCTGGACGCCCTGCGTGCCGGTGATGAGCAGGGCCTGCGTGAGCGCCCGCAATGGCAGGCGCTGCGCTGGGACCTGGAAGAGCTGCGGGTATCGCTGTTCGCGCAGGAACTGGGTGCGCGCACCGGCATCTCGGCCAAGAAACTGGCACAGCGGGTGACCGCGCTGCGCCAGGCGTGAATCCTGACCTGTAGAGCCGAGCCCACGCTCGGCTGCCTTTCGATGCATCGCAATCAGCCGAGCGTGGGCTCGGCTCTACAGCAAGGTCACGATGTTATTTGGTGCGGCGCACCTTGGCCTGGGTGTTCACGCCTTCCACCTTCATGTACCACACGCCCATCATGCCGGGCGAGATGCTGACCTTGGGCGACGTGCGGCGCACGCCGCTCAGGCTGGTGGCATCGGTCTGTTCCCACACCTGGCCGTTGTCCAGGGTGTAGATGCGGCCCTTGCCGAAGCCGCGGAACTCGCCCTGCAGCACGCCGGTGACCGGTTCATTGCTGCCGAAATCGAAGAACCCACGGTTCTTGACGATCACTTCCTGGCGGCCCTCTTCGCGCGCGACTTCGCGCACGGCGGCCACGGCCTGGGTGGTGGCCGCTTCGACCTTGCCCTGCAGCCAGCGGTTGAGCGTGGCCAGTTCGGTGGCACTGAGCTTGTCCAGGCCGGCGGCCTTGAACTCAGCCTGGGTCATCTGTGCCTGCAGGTCGCCATCGACAACCCGTTGGGCCAGGGCCGGCATCGCGGCAGTACACAGAACAAGGGCGACGCAGAGCGGGCGCAGCAGGCGCAGGGACATGGCGTTTCTCCTGGAGGTGGCCCGAGTGTAGAGCAGGCCACGCCAGGCGGCACCTGCCCTACGGCCCACGCGGTGTCCGCCAGGCTTTCACCGGCCGCGCCTGCTCATCCATGCGCACGGTCACCACCCGGTGCCGGCGCAGGGTATGCATCACCTGGGCGGGGGCCTGCAGCCGTTCCCGCACTGCCGCGTCGGCCACGTCCGAGCGGCGCAGGCGGCGGTCGGCGTCGGTGAAACGGGCACGGTTGTATTCGGCCCAGCCGATCAGCAGCAGCCCGCACAGCAGCGCGATGATCGGCAGCGCGGCGAGAATGAAGGGGTCGACCGCGTTGCGCTGCAGGTACAGCCGGTCCCAGCCCGCCTGCAGGCCCAGGACCCAGGCGACCAGCGTGACCAGCGGCACCCACAGCCAGGCGTAGGCCGACCACGCCAGCAGGGTGGCGGCGCGCTGCAGGGCGCGTTGCTGGCGTGCCAGCCGTTCCGGCCGCACGATCACCGGAGGCGGCGTCATGACACCCCCCGGTCCGGACTGATCCAGCGTGCGCGGCGTTGCTGCCGCCAGGAGAGCAAGGTGCGCGGCAGCGCCACCACGGCGGCGGCCATGCCGATGGTCCAGAAGGCCAGCGGATACCAGATGACCCAGTAGAACTGGCGCGCCAGGCCGCGTTCGTAGCGGTGTTCGATCAGCAGGCTGGTGCCGAACTGCAGCAGGCACACCAGGGCCAGCACGACGCCGTGCCAGCGCGGCAGCAGCGTATCCACGTAGAGCGCGCGGGGCAGGGGCACCACCTTGCCGAGCAGCCACAGCAGCACGATGACCAGCATGGTGTAGGCCCAGGCCAGGCTCAGGGCGTATTCCAGCAGTACGCCCCACATCCGCCGCCGCCGCCACGACAGCACCCTGCGCCCGTGCTGCAGCAGGACTTCCACGCCGCCACGTGCCCAGCGCAGGCGCTGCCGCCACAGGCCGCGCAGGGTTTCAGGCATCAGCACCCAGCACAGCGCGCTGGGTTCGTAGCGGATGTCCCAGCCATCCAGTTGCAGGCGCCAGGAGATGTCGATGTCTTCGGTGACCATGCGGTCGTTCCAGAAGCCCACCCGGTGCAGCGCGGTGCGGCGGAACGCGCAGATGGCACCGGACAGGGTGAACAGCCGGCCGTAGACGCGCTGGGCGCGCTTGATCAGGCCGATGATGGCCGAGAACTCGCCCACCTGCATGCGGGCCAGCAGGGTGGTGCGGTTGCGTACGCGCGGGTTGCCGGTGACCGCGCCAACCCGCGGCCCATCGATCAGGTGGCCCACCATCCAGCGCGTGGCATGCGGGTCCAGCAGCACATCGGCATCCACGCAGACCAGGTATTCCGAACGCGCGGCCAGTGCACCGATGCGCAGCGCGTTGGCCTTGCCCTGGTTCTGTTCCAGGTGCACCACGCGCAGGTTCGGGAACTGCGGCAGCAGGCTCTCCAGCACGGTGGCGCTGTCATCGCTGCTGCCATCGTTGATGGCGATGATTTCCAGCCGCGGGTAGATCTGGGCGGCGATCGCGTGGATCGTGTCTGCGATGTGCCGCGCCTCGTTGAAGCAGGGCACCAGCACGCTGACCGGCGGTTGGCTGCGCAGTGGCGGGGGCGCGTCAGGGAGCGGCGCACCGCGTTCGCGGCGCAGGTAGTAGTAGATGCCACCGACCATCCAAAAAAAGGCCATCACGACCGGATAGAAGAAGGCGAAGTTGAACAGCAGCGTGACGAGTGAAACGTTTTCCATCCACGACATCGGCACTCCCCGCAGGCACGCTGCGGCACACCACCGCAACGGGCTCGACCATGCCCAGCCGTTTGTAAACCCGGCGTGGTTGTCTGAACCATCCAGTCAGGAAGCAGGGCGCCGCGCCCGCCGCCACGGGCGTGCGCCGGCATGAACACATGAGCGTCGATGAAGGCGCTGGCGATTGTTCCTGAACGGGCGGAGCGTTACCGTAGAGCCCTCTGTCTTTGATGTCCGATGCTGTGAACCGCGCGTCTGCCCCCGGCCTGGAAGCCTTGTTGAACCGTCCCTCGGCAGCGGTGCTGCCCGCGCCGCTGCGCGAAGCCCTGCTGCAGTGGTGGGACGCTGCCGATACCTCGCATGAGATGCGTGGCAGCAGCCTGTCGATATTGGCCGATACGCTGGACGCACTGGCCCTGCTGTCGGCCGACGAAGGCGCGGTGCTGGCCGCCCTGCTGTTCGACCTGCCGGGCCTGCGCGCGCACCTGGACGCGCTGCCGCTGGGCAGCCACAAGGCCGCGGTGGCCGGCCTGCTGGACGGCCAGGACGCGGCCGATCCGGTCTGGGCACTGCATGCCGGCCGAGAAGCCGGGCGCAACAGCGAAGGCCTGCGCCGGTTGCTGCTGGCCATCATCCACGACCTGCGGGTGGTGCCGATCCTGCTGGCCCGCCAGCTGGCGCGCATGCGTGCGGCCGACAAGCTGGATGAGGAGCAGCGCCGCGCGCTGGCCCAGCTGACCCGTGACATCCATGCCCCGCTGGCCAACCGCCTGGGTATCTGGCAGTTGAAGTGGGAGCTGGAGGACCTGGCGTTCCGCCACCTGGAGCCGGACACCTACCGCCGCATCGCGCGCGAAGTGGACGAAACGCGCATCGCCCGCGAACGCTACGTCGAGCACGTCAAGAAGACGCTGTCGCGCGAACTGGCCGCGCAGGGCATCCACGCTGAAGTGAGCGGGCGCCCCAAGCACATCTACAGCATCTGGCGGAAGATGCAGAAGAAGCGGCTGGCCTTCGACCAGCTGTACGACATCCGTGCGGTGCGGGTGATGGTGGACGATGTGGCCGCCTGCTACGCCGCGCTGGGCGTGGTGCACGCACTGTGGGCACCGGTGCCCAGCGAGTTCGATGACTACATCGCCCGCCCCAAGGCCAACGACTACCGTTCGCTGCATACCGCCGTGGTCGGCCCGGAAGGGCGCACCATTGAAGTGCAGATCCGCACCCATGACATGCACGCGCAGGCCGAGCTGGGCGTGGCCGCGCACTGGAAGTACAAGGAAGGCAGCAAGGGCGCGGAAAAAGCCTTTGACCGCAAGATCACCTGGATGCGGCAGCTGCTGGAGCAGGCGCAGGAGGGGCAGGGCAACGAACTGGCCGGCGCGCTGGATGCCGAGCTGACCGAAGACCGGGTCTACGCGCTGAGCCCCAAGGATGAGGTGCTGGACCTGCCGCAGGGCGCCACGCCGCTCGATTTCGCCTACCAGGTGCACACCATGGTGGGCCACCGCTGCCGGGGCGCCAAGGTCAATGGCCGCATCGTGCCGCTCACCTACCGCCTGCGTAGCGGCGACCGCGTGGAGATCCTGACCGGCAAGGAGGCCGATCCCCGCCGTGACTGGCTGATGCCGGCACTGGGCTTCCTGGCCAGCAACCGCTCGCGCGAAAAGGTGCGCAGCTGGTTCCACAAGCTTGACCGCGCACGCAACGTGCAGGCCGGCCGCGAGCTGCTGGAGCGCGAGCTGAAGCGGCTGGGCCTGCAGCATTCGGACCTGGCAGCGGCAGCGAAGAAGTTCCATGCCGACAGCATCGACGACCTGTACATCCAGGTGGCGCTGGGCGATACCGGCCCCAACCAGGTCAGCCGCGCGCTGCTGGAAGCCGAGCGTGCGGCCAGCCAGCCGGCGCCTGCGCCGACCCTGCCGCGGCCGACCGCGCGCCGCGAGAAGCTGGGCAATTCCAAGTTCACCGTGCAGGGCGTGGGCAACCTGCTGGTGCAGTTGGCGCGCTGCTGCCAGCCGGTGGCGGGCGAGCCCATCGTCGGCTACCTGACCCGTAGCCGGGGTGTCACCGTGCATCGTGCAGACTGCGCGGCGCTGGCACGGCTTGCCGCCGCCAGCCCGCAGCGCATCCTGCCGGTGGAATGGGGCCAGGCCGGCGGCGGCTACGAAGTGGACGTGGTGGTCAGCGCGGTCGACCGCCGCTGGCTGCTGAAGGACATCACCAACCTGATCGCACAGGAAGACGCGTACGTGCTCGACATCCACAGCGACAACGTGCGCAACAGCGGCCGCGCGCACCTGCGCCTGCGCCTGAAGGTGACCGATTACGGCCAGCTGTCGAACCTGCTGGGCAAGCTGGATGCACTGCCGGGCGTGAGCGAGGCGCGTCGTCTGGGCTGAGCTTCACGCTGCCCCGACTACCCTGCACGCATGGAACGCGAGCCCCTGCATCGCCGCCACGGCGCCGACCACCCCGCGCTGGACCGCGTTCGCCGCGAGGGGCGCTGGTGGTGGCTGCAGGCGCGCCATGCGCGCCGGGTCTGGCGCTGGGCATTGCTGGCGGCAGTGGTGGTGTTCGTGGCGCTGGTGCTGCTGCGCAGGCCGCTGGCGGACTGGTTCTGGGACGAGCCGCAGATCGAACAGCTGCTGGCCGAGGGCGACCGTGCGCTGGCTGCGGGGCGCTTGAGCGCCGACGACGGCAGCGGCGCACGCGAACGCTACCAGGCCGCGCTGGCCCTCGATGGTGACCGCCTGCAGGCGCGACAGGGCCTGGCACGCACGGGGGCGGCGGCATTGCGGCAGGCCGGCGAGCGGCTGCAGGCCGATGACCTGGACGGCAGTGCAAAGGCGCTGGCCCTGGCCCGCGAACTGCAGGTGCCGCAGGGCCAGGCCGATGCCGTGGCGCAGCAGCTGCAGGCACGGCGCAGTGCAGGTGCCGGTATCGGCGCATTGCTGGCACAGGCGCGCAATGCCTTCGCGGCCGGCCGCCTGGATGACGGCGACAGCAGCGCACTGCCGTTGTTCCAGCGCATCCTGGCCCTGCAGCCGGACAACCTGCCGGCGCTGGAAGGGCGTGAGGATGCGCTGAGTGACCTGCTGCAGCGTGCACGGGCGCTGGCCGCACGCGGCGAGCTGGCGCAGGCCGCGGCGCTGCTGCAGCGGGCGCGACAGTTTGATGCCGGGCACAGCGATCTGCCGGCCAGCCAGGAAGCGCTGGCACGAGCGCTGGATCAGCGCCTGCGGCAGGGCCAGCGCGCGCTGAAACAACAGAAGCTGGAGGCCGCGGCCGACGCCTTCGAGGCGGTGCTGGCGGTGGCGGCCGATGATCCCAATGCGCTGCGCGGCCGCGAGCAGAGTGCGCAGGCACTGCTGGCGCGCAGCCAGCGCCACGCTGCCGACTTCCAGTTCGAAGCGGCCGAGGCCGACCGTGCGCGGGCCGCTGCGCTGGGTGCATCGCAGGCGGCCGTGCAGCAGGCCGCGCAGCGCATCCAGCGTGCGCAGCAGGCCCGGCAGGCGCAGCAGCAACCCACCTTGAGCGCGGCCCAGCGCGAGCGGCAGCTGCGCGACCGCCTGCGCCAGATCGACCGCGCCGAGCGCGAAGGGCGCTGGATCAGCCCGCCCGGGCACAGCGCGTTCGACGCACTGCGCGAGGCGCAGTCACTGGCCCCGCGCGATGCCCGCGTCAGGGCGGCCGCGGCGCGCCTGTTGCCGGCCAGCCGGCAGTGTTTCGATGACAACCTGCGGCAGAACCGGGTACAGGCTGCGGGCGCCTGCCTGCAGGCGTGGCAGACGCTGGCGCCGACCGCACCGGGCCTGCCGTCGGCACGGGTGCGGCTGGCGCAGCGCTGGCTGGCCATCGGCAGCGAGCGCCTGGGCCGCGGCGATGTGGCCTTCGCCGAGGCCGCCGTGGCCCAGGTACGCCAGCTGCAGCCGGACCTGCCGGAACTGGCCGCGTTCGAACAGCGCCTGCGGCAGGTAGGGGCGGAATCCTGGCGGCGCTGACCCTGCGCCGTGGAGGGGAGTCGGGTATAGTCCAGCGGCTCCAACTTCCCCCGTCTGGCCATGTCCCGCGTAGCGTCTGAAGTAACTGTCGGCTGGAGCATGGTGCCGGCGATGCGGTGGGCCCGATGATCCAGCAATCACCTACGAGCCTGTCCGCCACCGACGCGTCCCGCGTCTGTGCAGTGATCGTCACTTACGGACCGGACCCGGTGCTGTTGCAGCGCGTGGTCGACAGCGTGCTGCAGCAGGTCGGCCACCTGGTCGTGTTCGACAATGGCAGTGGCGATGTCGATGTCACCGCGATCCTGGGCGACAGGGCCGGCGTCACCCTGGTGGCGTCGCCCCGCAACGTAGGGCTCGGCTGCGCGCTGAACCGCGCGTACGAAACGGCCGACGCACTGGGCTTCGACCACGTGCTGTTGATGGACCAGGACAGTGTGCTGGCGCCGGGCATGGTCGATGTGTTGTGGACGGCGCTGATCGAGCTGGCGCAGGCCGGGCCGGTGGCTGCGGTCGGGCCGCAGTTCCGCGATTCGCGCAGTGGCGTGCTGGCACCGTTCGTGCGTTTCGGCTTTCCGCTCAACCACAAGCTGCGCGGTGGTCCGGGGCAGCGCGTGTCGTGCGACTTCCTCATCACCTCCGGCTCGCTGGTGCCGATGAAGGCGCTGCAGGCCATCGGCCCGATGGACGAGGGGCTGTTCATCGACAACCTCGACATGGACTGGTGTTTCCGCGCCAAGCGCGCCGGCTATGCGCTGTACGGCATCTGCGACGCGCAGATGAGCCACAGCATCGGCGAGGAGCTGCTGCCTTCGCGCGCGAAGGCGGACGGGGTGATCGTGCACAAGCCGTTCAGGCTGTACTTCATCATGCGCAACCGGGTGCTGCTGTACGCCCGCGCCTACACCCCGCGCGTATGGATCGCCCAGGACATTCCGCGGCTGCTGCTGAAGCTGGTGGGCAATGGCCTGTTCCTGGCCCCGCGCCGGGTTCGACTGCGGTTCATGTTGAAGGGCCTGTGGGACGGCGTGCGGGGCGTGACGGGCGGGCTGCCACCGGGCAGTCGCTGAACAGGCCCGATTCCAGACCTTTCCTGCGGGAAGGGCTGGGGTAGACTCGCCTGACCCTACATTCCCGCATTCCCGTGCCCCGACGCTACGATTCCGACGACATCGACGATTCCGACGACGACCTGCAGGACTCCGGACCGCTGTGGCGCCGCCGGCTGATCACCTGGACCATGGCGGCAGTCGCGCTGGGACTGGGTTTCCTGATCCCCTATACGCTGTACCTGAACCAGCAGGTCACCCAGCGTTTCGGCGAGCTGCGCTGGCAGATTCCGACCCGTGTCTACGCGCGCCCGCTGGTGCTGGTGCCCGGCAAGGCCATGGACGCGGCCACGCTGAAGACCGAACTGGCCGCCTCGGCCTACCGTGATGATGGACAGGGCAAGGACCCGGCCACCTACGCGGTGCAGGGCGGGCGCTTCACCATCTCCAGCCGCGGCTACAACGATGTCGATGGCCACGTCGCCGCCAAGCGGGTGGAACTGTCGCTGTCCGGTGGCAGCATCGCCTCGCTGCGTGATGCCGATTCGCGCAAGGCGCTGAAAGCGGCCCGCCTCGATCCGGCCCGCATCGCCACGCTGTACGGGCAGAAGCAGGAAGAGCGCCGCCTGATCCGCATGAACGAAGCGCCGGACCTGCTGGTGACCGGCCTGCAGGCGGTGGAGGACAAGGACTTCAACCGCCATCACGGCATCGACCTGTCCGGCATCGCGCGTGCGGTGTGGGTGACCATCCGTTCCGGTGGCCAGAGCCGCCAGGGCGCATCCACGCTCACCCAGCAGCTTGCCCGCAGCGGCCTGCTCGGCATCGGCAAGGAGCAGACCCTCACCCGCAAGTTCAATGAAGTGCTGTATGCGCTGATCATGGAAGCGCGCTACGACAAGCGCACCATTTTCGAGGCATACCTGAACCAGGTGTACCTGGGCCAGCGCGGCAGCCAGGCGATCCACGGCATGTCTTCCGGCGCCGAGTTCTGGTTCGGCCGCGACCTGTCCTCGCTGGACACCGAGCACATCGCGCTGCTGATCGGCCTGGTCAAGGGCCCGTCCTACTACGATCCGCGACGCAACCCGGAACGGGCGACCGACCGCCGCAACTTCGTGCTGGGCAAGCTGCACGAAGCAACGCTGATCGACGACGCCGAGTACCAGCGTGCGTTGAAAGCACCGCTGGGCGTACCCAAGAGCCCGGGCCTGGTGGCGGCCAACCGCTTCCCGGCCTACGTCGACCTGGTGCGCCGCCAGCTTGGTCATGACTACCCCGAATCGGCCCTGCAGGGCGCCGGCCTGAGCGTGATGTCCGGCATGTCGCCGTCCGCGCAGGCCTACGCGGAAGGCGCGGTGACCCGCACCATCAAGTCGCTGGAAAGCAAGCGTCGCCCCGAGCTGCAGGCCGGCCTGGTGATGACCGACGTGCACAACGGCGACGTGGTGGCGGTGATCGGCAGCCGCGAGGTATCCGAAGTCGGCTTCAACCGCGCGATCGAGGCACAGCGCCCGGTGGGCTCGCTGCTGAAGCCGTTCGTGTACCTGCTGGCCCTGGCCCAGCCCAACCGCTATTCGCTGGCCAGCTGGGTGGACGACTCGCCGGTGACGGTGCAGCTCGGCCGCGGCCGCAACTGGAGCCCGGGCAACGCGGACAACCGCAGCCACGGCACGGTGCGCCTGATCGATGCGCTGGCCCATTCCTACAACCAGGCCACGGTGCGCGTGGGCATGGACGTGGGCCCGGAGCGGGTGACCCAGCTGATCCACGTGCTGGCCGGCATCAAGGCCGATCCCAATCCGGCGGTGATCCTCGGCTCGACCGACCAGAGCCCGTATGCGATGGCCCAGCTGTACCAGTTCCTGGCCTCCGGCGGCGAGATCCAGCCGCTGCATGCCGTGCGTGGCGTGCTTGATCCGCAGGGCAAGCTGCTCAAGCGCTATGACAAGACCCCGGCACCGGCCCAGGAAGGCGATTCGATTGCCGCCAACCTGATCAGCATCGGCCTGCAGCAGGTGGTGGCCAGCGGCACCGCGCAGCGCCTGAACGCCGATGGCCTGGGCCGCCTGCAGCCGGCCGGCAAGACCGGTACCACCAACGATGGCCGCGACAGCTGGTATGCCGGTTACACCGGCGACCACCTGGCGGTGATCTGGATGGGCAACGACCAGAACGAGCAGGCTGGCCTGTACGGCGCCACCGGCTCGATGCGGGTCTGGTCGGGCATCTTCCAGCGCCTGCCGAGTGCGCCGCTGAAGGTCAGCAACAAGGGCCTGGACTGGCAGTCGGTGGCTGGCACCGGTACCAACAGCACCGATGAAGGCTGCCCCGACGCCCGTCGTTTCCCGTTCGTGGTCGGCTACGCGCCGGCCTACGCGCCCTGCGCCCCGGCCGCATTGCCGGAGGAGCAGGGAGGCGAGAGCGAAGGCGGCGGCTGGCGCAGCTGGTTCGGCCTGGACCGCAAGCAGGAACCGCCGGCCGAGCCGGCGGCAGCGCCTGCCACCGCCACTCCTCCTCCCAGCCGGTGATGCCGATGACCCTTCGTTCCCTGTATCCGCTGCTGGCCGTGACCGGCCTGAGCCTGGCGCTGGCCGCCTGCGTGAGCAGCCCGCCGCCGGCCGCCAAGCCGGTGGTCACGACCACGCCGGCGCAGCGCCTGGCCGCCGTGGAAGCGGCCGCGGGCCCGGACGACAAGGAACTGTCGGTGCAGCCGCTGCGTGATCCGCAGGTGGAAGACCTGCGCCAGACCGCGCTGGCCCAGCGCCAGGGCAACGATCTGGCAGCGGCCGCGGGCAGCCTGGACCAGGCGTTGCAGATCGTGGCCGGCGACCCGGCGGTGCTGCAGGAACGCGCGGAGATCGCGCTGCTGCAGGGCCAGTGGGCCGAGGCGGAGGCCTTCGCGCGCAAGGCGGTGGACCTGGGGTCGAAGACGGGCCCGCTGTGCCGCCGGCACTGGGCGACGATCGAGCAGTCCCGCCTGGCGCGCGGCGAGAAGGAGAATGCGGTGTCGGCGCATTCGCAGATTGAAGGGTGCACGGTACCGGGGATCAAGCGGTACTGAGGTTCCAGCCAACGGCGCAGCCCCTCGTGGCTGGCGGGTCGGTAGAGTCGACTGTTAGTCGACTGGCCTTGCGAGGTGGGCCGGGCGGGTGGGCTGCGCAGGGGACGCTGCAAGTACGTCCATGTAAGCTCGGTCGCCGCATCCATGCGGCTCACGCCCCTGCGC
>NZ_JBYSZR010000048.1:0-18044 GCF_058787375.1 Stenotrophomonas sp. FW305-3-2-15-E-LB1 | reverse complement strand
TGGCGCCATCGAGCCCCCATGGATGGGTTTACGGCGTGTCCTGACCACCCACACCGCCCCGCCATCCCACGGAATGCCGCTCTGGCTCTGGCTTTTGCAGTTGAAGTTGCATTGAGCAGGTGCAGGGCTGCAAGCCCTGCCGAAAACCCCCTTGGGCGTAGAATGCGGGCATGAGCGAATCTCTCGACAACCACCTGCTCCACGGCCGTCGCCAGCGCCCCGACGGTCCCTCGCCGATCGACGTCATCTCCGTCCAGTCGCAGCTCGTCTACGGCCATGCCGGCAACAGCGCCGCCGTGCCGCCCATGCGCGCCCTCGGCGTGCGCGTGGCGGAAATCCCGACCGTCCTGCTCAGCAATGCGCCGTTCTACGACACCACCCGCGGCCGCGTGCTGCCGGCCGACTGGTTCGCCGATCTGCTGCTCGGTACCCGCGAACGCGGCCTGCCGCAGCGCGCGAAGATGCTGGTCTCCGGCTACTTCGGCAGCGCCGCCAACGGTGCCGCCTTCGCCGACTGGCTGGACGGGATCCTGCCGGCCTGCCCGCAGCTGCGCTACTGCCTGGACCCGGTCATCGGTGACACCCACACCGGCCCCTATGTGGAACCCGGGCTGGAGACGATCTTCGCCGAGCGCCTGCTGCCGCACGCCTGGCTGGTCACGCCCAATGCGTTCGAACTCAACCGCCTCACGGGCATGCCCGCCCTGGCCGAAGCCGATGCCATCGCCGCTGCGCGCACGCTGCTGGCCCGTGGCCCGCAGTGGGTGATCGCGCACAGCGTGGGCGGCACCCCCGGCGAGCTGGTGACCCTGGCCGTCGGCCGCGACGAGACCTGGCGCTGGACCTCGCCGCTGCTGCCGGTGGATGTGGCTGGCACCGGTGATGTGCTGATGTCGCTGGTGGTGTCCTTCCTGCTGCGTGGCGAGTCGATGCAGCAGGCCATCTCGCGCGCCATCGCCGGCACCCATGCCGCGCTGGAAGCCACCCTGGCCAACGGCTTCGAGGAGTTCGACGTGATCGCTGCCGCGCCTGCCGCGCTGGCAGAGCCCGCGCGCTTCCACGCCGAACGCGTGGCATGAGCGATCTGCAGGCGCGTACGCCGCGCACGGTCGGCATCGTGGGCAGTGCCGGCGCCTATGGGCGCTGGCTGGCCCGGTTCTTCCAGGAGCACATGCAGCTGCAGGTGATCGGCCATGATCCGGCCGACCCGTCCTCGCACACGCCCGAACAGCTGCTGGCGCAGGCCGATGTGCTGGTGTTCTCGGGACCCATCCGGCATACCCCGGCGCTGATCGCCGGCTACGTGCAGCAGTCGGGCGGCCGCGAGCAGGGGCGCCTGTGGCTGGACGTGACCTCGGTGAAGGACGCCCCGGTGCAGGCGATGCTGGCCTCGCAGGCCGAAGTGGTCGGCCTGCATCCGATGACCGCGCCGCCGAAAGCACCGACCCTGAAAGGCCGGGTGATGGTGATCTGCGAGGCGCGCCTGCAGCACTGGCAGCCGTGGGTGGACAGCCTGTGCGCCGCCCTGCAGGCCGAGTGCGTGCGTGCCACCCCGCAGCACCACGACCAGATGATGGCGTTGGTGCAGGCGATGGTGCATGCCACGCACCTCGCGCAGGCCGGCGTGCTGCGTGAGTACCAGCCGCAGCTGGGCGACCTGGCGGCGATGATGCCGTACCGCTCGGCCTCGTTCGAACTGGATACGGCGATCATCTCGCGCATCCTCTCGTTGAACCCGGCCATCTACGAAGACATCCAGTTCGGCAACCCCCATGTGGCGCCGATGCTGGACCGGCTGGTCGGCCAGCTGCAGTCACTGCAGGCCCAGGTTGGGCAGGGCGACGATACGGCGCGTGGCTGGTTCCGCGAGCAGATGCTGGCCGCCAACCACGACGCCTTCGGCGAGCCCGCGCTGGCGGCGGGCAATTACACCTTCGAGCGCGTGGGCTACCTGCTGGCCGACCTGACCGAGCGCAATGCCTTGTCGGTGCACCTGCCGGAGGACCGGCCGGGTTCGCTGCGCGAGCTGCTGCATGTATTCGAGCAGCACAGCATCAGCCTGGCCTCGATCCATTCGTCGCGGACGCCGGGCGGCGAGGTCCATTTCCGTATCGGTTTCGTGGCGGGCAGCGATCCGCTGGCGATCGCGCGGGCGGCGGTGGAAGTCGACGCGAGTGGAATCGGCCGGGTGCTCGGCCAAGCCTAGTCATCCACAGGCGGTGTGGATGATTTCTGAGCAAACGTGTGGATAACTGTCGGCAGCCCTTGGCAGGCAAGGCTGTCAAGATGGTTGGTGAAAAATTGACCACGCAATTTTTCATGCCCGGGGGCGGAGCGTGTCGACCAAGGTCGACACCTACCAGAGCAGGGCGGTACGAAATCCGGTAGCGCCGGGCCATGCCCGGCGAACCTCAGATCGTCAGCCGCAGTTCGCCGCCACTGGTGGTGAACTCGCGGCCATTACGGACCAGGTGACGGCCGTCATCCAGTTCGTAGCGCGGCGTGGTTTCCCGGTCATTGCTGCTGCCGGCGGCATCGGGCTTGAACTCGATGATGATGTGGCTTTCGCCATTGCTGTCGACTGCGGGGAACTGACGGAACGACATCGTGCACCTCCTTCAGCGGAACCTTCGGTTTCGCCGCCAGCTTGGGCCGGCCGGTGTTAGCCGGCCGTCAATCAATCGACGAACTGCAGTCGCGCCAGCTCCGCATACAGTCCACCTTCAGCCAACAGCTCCGCATGCGTGCCTTCGGCGACGATGCGGCCCTGGTCCATGACCACGATGCGGTCGGCCTTCAGCACGGTCGCCAGGCGATGGGCGATGACCACGGTGGTGCGCCCGGCCATCAGCCGTTCCAGGGCCTGCTGCACGCTGTGCTCGCTCTGCGCGTCCAGTGCACTGGTGGCCTCGTCCAGCAGCAGGATGGGCGAATCCTTCAGCAGGGCGCGGGCGATCGCCACGCGCTGCTGCTGGCCGCCGGACAGGCGTGCACCGCGCTCGCCCAGCTCGCTGTCGTAGCCCTGCGGCAGGGCGCGCAGGAAGGTGTCGGCTTCAGCCGCTTGTGCCGCGGCTTCCACCTCGGCATCGCTGGCCTGCAGGCGGCCGTAGCGGATGTTGTCGCGTGCACTGGTGGCGAACAGGGTCGGCTGCTGCGGCACCAGCGCGAGCTGGGCACGCAGGTCGGCCGGATCGACCTGGCGCACATCATGGCCATCCACGCAGATGCGGCCGCTGGCCGGATCATGGAAGCGCAGCAGCAGCGACAGCACGGTGCTCTTGCCGGCCCCGGACGGGCCGACCAGGGCAACGGTCTCGCCCGGGCGCACGTTCAACGTGAAGTGATCCAGCGCCGGCTGGTCCGGGCGCTGCGGGTAATGGAACACCACGTCGTCGAACTGGATCTGCCCCTGCAGCGGCTGCGGCAACGCATGCGGCTGCACGGGCGCACGGATCTCGATGTCTTCCTGCAGCAGCTCACCGATGCGGCCCATGCCGCCGGCCGCGCGCTGCAGTTCGTTCCACACTTCGGCCAGCGCGCCCACCGAACCGCCACCGATCAGTGCATACAGCACGAACTGGCCCAAGGTACCGGCGCTCAGGCGGCCGTCGATGACATCGTGCGCGCCCAGCCAGAGCACGCCAACGATGGCGCCGAACACCAGCAGGATGGCGCTGGCGGTGACCAGCGACTGCGCGCCGATGCGGCGGCGCGCGGCCTTGATGGCATCGCCCAAGGCATGGTCGAAGCGACCGCGCTCATAGGGTTCGCGGGCATGGGCCTGCACGGTGCGTACTGCCCCCAGCGTTTCGCTGGCCAGGCTGTTGGCATCGGCGATGCGGTCCTGGCTGTTGCGGGCGACCACGCGCAGCTTGCGCGCGCCGATGATGATCGGCAGCACCGCCAGCGGGATGCCCAGCAGCGACCATGCGGCCAGCCGTGGGCTGGTGACGAACAGCATCGCCAGGCTGCCGACCACCGTCACGCTGCTGCGCAGGGCCACCGACATGGTCGAACCGACCACGCTGCGCAGCAGTTCGGTATCGGCGGTCAGGCGCGACACCAGTTCGCCGCTGCGGCTGCGGTCATGGAAGCCGGCGCCGAGCTGGATCAAGTGTGCGTACAGCTGGCTGCGCAGGTCGGCCACGACCTTTTCGCCCAGCAGCGACACGAAGTAGAAGCGTGCGGCCGTGCCCAGCGCCATTACCACGGCCACCACCATCAGCAGGGCGAACGCGCGGTTGATCTGGCCGCCGCTGCTGAAGCCGTGGTCGATCATCTGCTTGACCGCTGGCGGCAGGCTCAGTGTCGCTGCCGAGGAGACCGCCAGGGCCAGCAGCCAGGCGGTGAACAACCCGCTGTGGCGGCGCACGAACGGCCACAGCGTACGCAGGCTGCCCAGGCGGCGCAGCGGCGGGGTTGAAGCGGACGTCTCGTCCCTGTCAGTCATCCTGGTGGTCATCTTCTATGCGGATACGGTCACGGGTGGCGTCGCGCAGGCGGATTTTCAATGCGTCGACCTGGTCGGCGGGCAATTCCACCCGCAGGCGCACACCGTTGGCATCGAACTGTTCATCGCGCTTTTCGGCGGCAAAGCCGGGCAGGGCGGCGTGCAGGGTGCCCAGATCCTCGAAGCCGGCCAGCAGCTGCAGGCGCGCCATTGCTACCAGCGGCAGGCGCGGCGCGGTGCGCAGGCATTCGGCGGCGGTGCCGCCGTAGGCACGGACCAGGCCACCGGCGCCGAGCTTGATGCCGCCATACCAGCGGGTCACCACCACCACGACGCGGTCGAAGCCCTGGCCATCGATGGCGGCCAGGATTGGCCGCCCGGCGGTGCCTGCGGGCTCGCCATCATCGCTGGAACGGTAATCCTGGCCATGCCGGTAGGCCCAGCAGTTGTGGGTGGCATCGGCCACGGCCACCTGCTGCAGGAACGCCAGCGCACCGGCGCCGCTGTCGATGGGCGCGGCGTGGGCGGTGAAGCGGCTGTGCTTGACGTCCAGCGTATGGCTGACGGGCTGGGCGAGGATATCGGGCATTGCGACCATTCTACGGGGTCGCGGCGGGTCTGCCTCAGTCGTCCAGCAGCGGGCGCAGATCCTTTGGCAGGCGCGCTTCGGGATACGTCTGCAGGTAGCGCTCCAGGCTGGCACGGGCCAGATCGCGCTGGCCGTTGTCGCGGCGCTCGCGGATCTTCTGCAGCCACTGCCGGCGCGGCAGCTTGGCATCGGCTGCGACTTCCGAATGCACTGCATCGGCGCTGAGTGCGGCATCGCTGGAGCGGCGCAGCATCACGCCCGGCGCGCGGGTCGGCGCGGGCGCGGTATTGGCCTTGAAGGCGGTGGGTGCTGCACGGCGCTGGCTGCGGGCGGCGTCGGCGCTGGCCGCGGCTTCACCCTGGATCGCGTCCAGCTCGGCCGCAGCCGGGGCGGAATAGGCCACCGGTGCTGCGGGTGCCGCGGGCGCGGGCGGCGCCGGCGGTGCGGGTGCGAAGGCGGCCTCGGCAGCGGGTTCGGCTGGCAGGCTGCGCAGGGCGATGCGGGGCGCGGGTTCGGCCACCGCCGGGGCCGGGGCCGCCTGCGCCTCGGGCCTGCGGGCAACGGCGGGCTGCGCGGCCTGCTTGGCTGCAGCCTGCGGCGCGGGCAACGGCGGCGGCGGCGCAACCTCAGCCGCAGCGGACATGGGCTGCGGTGCCTGGGCATCGGCCGCAGCGGCGGCATCGGCGTCGGCGGCGGGCGCGGTGGCGATCTGTGCTTCCTGTGCTGGCAGCACCGACGGTTCCGGGCGCATCTGCCAGGCGATGCCGACGGCAAATACCATCGACGCGGCGATGCCGAACACGGCCGGCCAGCGCCGCTGCGGCCGGCGCGCGGTCGACGGCGGGGCGGTGCTGTCGGCGGCCGCCGCTGTGTCCGCGGCAGTCGTGGACACCGCTGCACGCGCGGCCGCCAGGATCGCCGCGTCCAGCGCAGCAGGCGGTGCCTGGTCGTGGCGGCGGCCGATCAGGCCGGCCAGCGCACGTTCTTCAGGCGACAGGGGATCGTCTCGATTCATGCCTTCAGTCCCGCACGCAGCTTGTCCATCGCATAGCGCAGCCGCGATTTCACTGTTTCCCGGCCGACGCCGGTGATCTGGCCGATCTCCTCCAGGCTCAGTTCCTGTTCCAGCCGCAACTGCAGCACTTCACGCTGCTCGGGCGGCAGGTCTTCCATCGCCAGCTGGATGCGCCGGCGCTGCTCGAATTCAGACAGTTCAGCTTCCGGGGTCTGCCCGTCTTCCAGCGCAGCCAGGCGCAGATCGGCGTCGGCCGGCGCGGCAGGGCGATGGCGGGCGGCACGCCAGTGGTCGTTCAGGCGGTTGTGCGCGATGCGGAACAACCACGTGCTGAATGCAGCATCGGGCTGCCAGCCGGCGCGGGCGCTGATCACCCGCTGCCAGACGTCCTGGAATATCTCTTCGGCCAGCGCGGTGTCGCGCAGTTGCCGCAGCAGGAAGCCGAACAGGCGCTTGCGATGGCGCGTATACAGGCTTTCGAACGCCTGCAGGTCGCCACCGGCCCAGGCCAGCATCAGCGCTTCATCGGTTGGCAGGGCGGTCGCTTCCACGGCATACAGGGTAAGGCCTGCAGGCGGTGGCGCATAGCCGTTGGCGGGGGCGGGGAGGGCGCAGTTCACGGCGGTTCGCGGGCGGGTGTCGACAGGAACAACGTGCCGGCGCACGAAACGGGGTTGGCGGGCTTCCATTCCCCCCCCGGTGCCGCGTTATGCTCGCCCGCTCAGGGGAGGCGACGCTGTAGCGGCGCCAAGAGAACGTCATTTTGTCCACGCAAGCCGACCGTGTGTCATCGCTGTCACCTCACGAGGCCGTCTTGAGCACGGCGCTGGTGCGCGCGCTGCATGCGCTGCTGCCGGACGCGGCGATCGTGCGGGTGGGGTGGAACGACCCGCAGCTGGGCCGCGGCCGGGACAGCTGGCCGCAGGGCGCCAGCGATGGCGAGCTCGACGGGGACGCGGGGATATGGGAGCACGCTGCCTGGGAGCACGATGGCGCACAGCTGTCGCTGCGGGTGCGCGGCGCGTCGCCTTCGGAAGCCTGGTGGGGGGTGTCGCGGCAGGCGATGGAGCTGGCCCTGCAGCGTGGCCGCCAGGCCGGACAGATCCGTGCCCTGGAACAGGCTGAACGGCTTCAGCAGGCGCTGTTCCAGATTGCCGACCTGGCCGGTGCCGACCTGGAGATGGGCGAGATGCTGCGCCACGTGCACGGCGTGCTTGGCTCGCTGATGTACGCGGAGAACTGCTACATCGTCGAGTACGACGATGTGCGCGACCAGATGCGCTTCCTGTATTTCGCCGACCAGGTGGATGACTTCGTGGCCGACCCCACGATCAGCTACGACGCCGGGCAGATGCCGCGCAGCCTGACCGTGGCCCTGCTGCGGCATGGCAAGCCGCTCAGTGGCCCGTCGCGCGAACTGCTGGCCGATGCCGAGGAAGAGCATGACCCCGAGCGCGGCCCGGAAAGCCTGGACTGGCTGGGCGTGCCGATGCTGCGCGATGGCCGCGTGTGCGGCGCCATCGTGGTGCAGAGTTACGAACAGGCTGCGCTGTATGGCGAAGCCGAGCGCGCGCTGCTGGGCTTCGTTGCCCAGCACGTGCAGACCGCGATGGACCGGCGCCAGGCACAGGTGCGGCTGGAACAGCAGGTGGAGCGACGCACGCTGGAGCTGCAGCGTGCCAACCGCAGCCTGCAGGACGAAGTGGCCGAGCGCCGTCGTGGCGAACAGCTGCAGACCGCGCTCTACAACATCGCCGAGATGGCCATGTCGGCCGACAGCCTGGCCCAGTTCTATGGGCAGGTGCATGGCGTGGTGGGCCGGCTGCTGGACGCGCGCAACTTCTACATCGCCCTGGTCAATGCGCGAAGTGACGGCCTGGATTTCGTCTACTCGGTGGATGAGCACAACAGCTCACGCGCGCCGCGCGCCTTCAGCCGCGGCCTGACCGAATACGTGGTGCGCCACCGGCGCCCGCTGCTGGCATCGCGTGCGCAGATCGACGCGCTGCTGGCCACCGGCGAAGTGCGCGAATCCGGTGCGCGTTCGCACTGCTGGCTGGGCGTGCCGCTGCTGCGCGATGACGAGGTGGTCGGCGCGATCGTGGTGCAGAGCTACACCGACCAGATCGCCTTCAGCGTGCACGACCAGCGGCTGCTGACCTTCGTGGCACAGAACATCGGTACCGGCCTGGCCCGCCAGCGCGACCAGCAGCGGCTGCGTTCGGCGCATGCCGAGCTGGAAAAACGCGTGGAAGAACGCACCCGCGAACTGGCTGAAGTGAATGACAAGCTGCTGGGCCAGATTGCCGAGCGGCTGCGCGCCGAGCAGCGCCTGACCCACCAGGCCATGCACGATGCGCTGACCGGGCTGCCCAACCGCCTGCACCTTCTGGACCGCCTGCAGGATGCGCTGGCGCTGGCACGCCGCGAAGGCGGGCCGGTGTTCGCGATGCTGTTCCTGGACCTGGACCGCTTCAAGCTGGTCAACGACAGCATCGGCCACGCCGCTGGCGACCGCATGCTGGTGGAGGTGGCCAAGCGCATCGTGTCCATGGCCGGCGACGGCGACGTGGTGGCACGGCTGGGCGGCGATGAATTCGCCGTGCTGCTGCAGTGCCCGCAGGGCCTGGCCCAGGCGCTGGATTTCGGCCAGCGCCTGCTGCTGGCCCTGCAGGAATCGATGTGGATCGCCGGGCGCGAACTGTTCCCCTCCGGCAGCCTCGGCATCGCCCTGTGGAATCCGCATTACCGCACCGGCGAAGAACTGCTGCGCGATGCCGATGCGGCGATGTACCGGGCCAAGGCGCAGGGCCATGACCGCTGCGCGATCTTCGATGAGGACATGCGCGAGCAGGCGATGCGCAGCCTGGACCTGGAGGCGGACCTGCGGCGGGCGATCAACAACCGCGATTTCGTGCCGTTCTACCAGCCCATCGTGCGCCTGTCCGATGGCGAGGTGGTGGGCCACGAGGCGCTGCTGCGCTGGCAGCACGAGCGCCGCGGCCTGCTGCTGCCCGGCGCCTTCCTGGAGCTGGGCGAGGAAAGCGGCCTGATCGAGCAGGTCGACTGGCTCATCTACGAGCAGGTCATCGCCGGCCTGGCCGACGGTGGGCGTGGCTATGTCTCGGTGAACGTGTCACCGCGGCACTTCCGTTCGGCCGATTTCAGTGCGCGCCTGTTCGGCCTGCTGGAAGCCAATGATGCCGATCCGCAGCGGCTGCGCCTGGAGATCACCGAGGTGGCGTTGCTGGACGACGGCCCGCACACGCTGCGCATCCTCAAGGGGCTGCGCGAGCGGGGCATCCAGGTGCAACTGGATGATTTCGGGACCGGCTTCTCGGCGCTGTCCTACCTGCACCGGTTCCCGATCAGCACGCTGAAGATCGACCAGAGCTTCATCGCCGGCCTGCACGGGCCGGAGGCACAGAGCACGCGCGCGCTGGTGGAAGGCGTGCTGTCGCTGGCGCGCACGCTGGGCATCGAGACCATCGGCGAGGGCATCGAGACCGAGGCCCAGCGGCAGAGCCTGTTCGAGCTGGGCTGTGACTACGGCCAGGGCTACCTGCTGGGGCGGCCGGCACCGTGGACGCGCGCGGTGGCCTGAACCACCGCGCAGGTCAGGCACGCTGGGCCACGCTCAACGCAGCGCGGCGCGTCGCTTCTCGTCGATCCACTTCGAGGCCTGGGCCGGCTCGTAGGCCTGCATCCAGGCCAGCATTTCATCGATGTCCGAGCCGTACCACAGGTCCTGGCGCTGTTCCGGGTGCAGGAAGCGCTCTTCCACCATGCGGTCGATCATGCCGATCAGCGGGGCATAGAAGCCGTCCACGTCCAGGAAGGCGCAGGGCTTGTTGCCGATGCCGAGCTGGCGCCAGGTGAGCATCTCGAAGATCTCTTCCATGGTGCCGAAGCCGCCGGGCAGGGCGACGAAGCCGTCGGACAGGTCGAACATGCGCGACTTGCGCTCATGCATCGAGCCGACGATTTCCAGTTCGGTCAGGCCACGGTGGGCCACTTCCCAGTCGGCCAGCTGGCGCGGGATCACGCCGGTTACTTCACCGCCGGCGGCCAGTACGGCGTTGGCGACGGTGCCCATCAGGCCGACGTTGCCGCCGCCGTAGACCAGGCGCATGCCATCGCGGGCGATGCGGTCGCCCAGCGCCATGGCGCGTTCGGTGTAGACCGGCTTGCTGCCAGCGTTGGAGCCACAGTAGACGCAGAGGGACTTCATGGGGGATTCCTGTCTCTTGGTGCGGAAACGAAAACGCCCCGCCGGCAACCGGGTCAGCGGTCGCGGGCGGGGTGTTGGTCGATTATGACGCGTTGGCGCGGATTACGCGGCGGCGGCCTGCTCGCGGCGCGGGCCTTCACGCAGGGCGCGGCCGACCAGGCCCACCAGCAGGTCCAGCTCGTCGCTGTCCATGCCGAAGTGCGGGGTGAAGCGCAGCGAGTTCTCGCCACCGTGGATCACGTTGATGCCGTGCTGGCGCAGCCATTCCTCGGTGGAGCCGGCGCCATAGCACTTGAACTGCGGGGCCAGCTCGCAGGAGAACAGCAGGCCGGTGCCCTGCACCTTGGTGATCAGCCCGCCCAGCTCGCTCTTCAGCTGTTCCAGCTTGCGCACGGCCTCGGCACCGCGCTCGGCGATGTTGGCGCGCACCTGCGGGGTGAGCTGGGCCAGGGTGGCGCAGGCCACGTCCAGCGCACGCGGGTTGCTGGTCATGGTGTTGCCGTAGATGCCCTTGCGGTACAGCTGGGCGGCATGCTCGGTCACCGCCAGCACCGACAGCGGGTACTGGGCAGCGTTGAGCGCCTTGGAGTAGGTTTCCATGTCCGGCGGATCCAGGCCTTCGAAGCCCGGGTAATCCACCACCGACAGCACGCCATGGGCGCGAAGGCCGGCCTGGATCGAATCGAGCAGCAGCAGGCTGCCATGGGCGCGGGTCAGCTCGCGTGCCACCGCATAGAACGCCGGCGGGACCGAACGGCCCGGGTCGCCTTCACCCATCACCGGTTCCAGGAACACCGCTTCGATGAACCACTGGTTGCGCTCGGCATCCTCGAACACCTTGCGCAGGCCGGCCTCGTCGTACGGGGCGACCGTAATGACCGAATCCTCGCCACGGTAGCTGGCCAGGTGCTGCTGGTAGCTCTTGCGGCTGGAATCGGAATACAGCGCCGGGCGGTCGGTGCGGCCATGGAAGCTGCCCTTGATGACCACGCGCTTGATGGCGGCACCGGCATGGCGCGCACCCGGGTCGGTCTGCAGCTTGGCGTTGACGTCGGCGATGCGCGCGGCCAGGCCGACCGCTTCCGAGCCCGAGTTCAGGCACATGAAGCGGGCAAACGGGCAGCCGCCGCGGCGGTGGCCGATCTCCGCGCGCAGGGCGGCGATGAAGCGCTGCTGCGACAGGCTGGGGGTCATGATGTTGGCCATCACCTGCGGGCGCGACATCGCTTCGAGCACCGCATCAGGGGTGTGGCCGAAGCCGAGCATGCCGTAGCCGCCCGCGTCGTACAGCACCGCGCCCTTCAGGGTGACCACCCACGGGCCGCGCGCGGCCAGCGCCACGTACGGGGTCACCGCGTCGTCGGCATAGAAATTGACGAAGCCGTCCTGCATCGCGTCGATCTGCGCCTGCTCGTCCTGCGCCAGCAGCGGCCCCAGCTCCTGCTGCACGCGCCCGAACTCGTCGGCGGCCGCTTCCACGGCGGCAACCAGCTGCGGGTGGCGGGCCGACAGCGCGACCAGGGTGGCGTCGTCCAGGCCGGTGGTGATGCGGTTGCCGGGCTGGGCGCGGAGGGGGGCGAGGCGTTCGATGAAGCTCATTGCAGATCTCCTGAAACAATGGGTCGCACGGGCCTTCAAAAGCAAAACGCGCGTCATCACGCGCGCTTGGGGCGGACTCGTGCTGCGGACTTCCTTTCCGATGCTAGCACTAGTTTTTTTGCGCGATAACCCCGCAGAAACCTGCTGCATAGCAGCATATTGCCCGACGTTCGCCACGAAGCACGCCTGCTCGCAGGCGCTGGACGTACAATGCGCGCCAATGTCGACCTGTTGCCGATCACTGCCTTGAAGAAGTCCGATTTCCACTACGACCTGCCGGCCGAACTGATCGCCCAGGCGCCGCTGGCCGAGCGTTCGGCCAGCCGCCTGATGCTGGTGCCGCCGGCGCCCGCCGCCTTCAACGACGTGCAGGTGCGCGACCTGCCGTCGCTGCTGCAGCCGGGCGACCTGATGGTGTTCAACGACACCCGGGTGATCCCGGCGCGGTTGTTCGGGCAGAAGGCCAGTGGCGGCCGCGTGGAGATCCTGATCGAGCGCCTGCTGGGCGGCCAGCAGGCGCGTGCCCAGGTGGGCGCCAGCAAGTCGCCCAAGGCCGGCAGCCGCATCGCCCTGGATGCCGGCGGCGAGGCCGAGGTGCTGGGCCGCGACGGCGAGTTCTACGTCCTGCAGTTCCACGTGCCCGAATCGCTGGAGCAGTGGCTGCTGCATGCCGGTCGCCTGCCGCTGCCGCCGTACATCCAGCGCGAACCGGGCATGGACGACCGCGAGCGCTACCAGACCGTGTTCGCCCGCGAAGTGGGCGCGGTGGCCGCGCCGACCGCCGGCCTGCATTTCGACGAGCCGCTGCTGGCGGCCCTGAAGGCCAAGGGCGTGGACTTCGGCCACGTCACCCTGCACGTGGGCGCAGGCACCTTCCAGCCGGTGCGCGCCGATGACCTGAAGGACCACGTGATGCACCGCGAGTGGCTGAACGTGGGCGCTGAACTGGTGCAGCAGGTGCGGCGCACCCGCGAGGCTGGCGGCCGGGTGATCGGCGTGGGCACCACCGTGGTGCGCGCGCTGGAAAGCGCGATGCGCGAGGGTGAACTGCTGCCGTTCGCCGGCGAGACGCAGATCTTCATCACCCCCGGCTACCGCATCCGCAGCGTGGACGCGATGGTGACCAACTTCCACCTGCCGGAAAGCACGCTGCTGATGATGATTTCCGCGTTTGCCGGCAAGGATCGCGTGTTCGAGGCCTACCAGCACGCGATCGAACAGCGCTACCGGTTCTTCAGCTACGGCGACGCGATGCTGCTGTTCCCGCAGGCGGGGTAGGGGGGCTGGCCTCTGCCTGATTGTGGTGGGTGCGCACCCTTGGTGCGCACTTCAGGGACATGCCCGGCGCTACCGGAGCAGGGACGGCGGTTTTGGGAGACAATAGGCGACTATTTGCCTGAACGACCGCTCCATGTCCCGATTGCAGTTCCAGCTCCAGACCCGCGACGGCCGTGCCCGCCGTGGCCGCCTGACCTTCCCGCGTGGCACGGTGGAAACGCCGGCCTTCATGCCGGTGGGAACCTATGGCTCGGTCAAGGGCATCCTGCCGGACCAGGTGCGCGCGCTGGGCGCCGAGATCATCCTCGGCAACACCTTCCATCTGTACCTGCGGCCGGGCCTGGACATCATCGCCGACCACGGCGGCCTGCACGGCTTCTGCCAGTGGGATGGCCCGATCCTGACCGATTCCGGCGGCTTCCAGGTGTTCTCGCTGGCGCACCGCCGCAAGATCACCGAGCAGGGCGTGACCTTTGCGTCGCCCACCGACGGCGCCCGCGTGTTCCTGGGCCCGGAAGAGAGCATGAAGATCCAGAAGGTGCTCGATTCGGACGTGGTGATGATCTTCGACGAGTGCACCCCGTACCCGGCCACCGAGGACGTCGCCCGCCGTTCGATGGAGCTGAGCCTGCGCTGGGCCCAGCGCAGCCGCAACGCGCATGACGAGCTGGGCAATGACGCGGCGCTGTTCGGCATCGTCCAGGGCGGCGTGCACACCGACCTGCGCAGCCGCTCGGCCGAGGCCCTGCAGGCGATCGGCTTCGACGGCTATGCCATCGGTGGCCTGGCCGTGGGCGAACCGGAGCACGAGCGCAACGCCATGCTCGACCACCTGGACCCGGAGCTGCCGGGCGACCGCCCGCGCTACCTGATGGGCGTGGGCCGGCCGGAAGACCTGGTCGAGGGTGTCGCCCGTGGCGTGGACATGTTCGACTGCGTGATGCCCACCCGCAATGCCCGCAACGGCCACTATTTCACCTCGTTCGGCACCGTACGCATCCGCAACTCGCAGTATGCGCGCGACATGGACCCGATCGAGCCGGGCTGCGGCTGCGTGGCCTGCAGCGGCGGCTACACCCGCTCGTACCTGCGCCACCTGGACCGCTGCAACGAGATGCTGGCGCCGATGCTGGGCACCCTGCACAACCTGTTCTACTACGAAAAACTGATGGCCGACATCCGCGCGGCCATCGAGGCGGGAACCTTCCAGGCCTTCCGCGAGTCCTTCTATGCAGCACGCGGGGCGGTTGCGCCGCCCCTGTAACCCCGCAGCACCCCTGCCGAACGGCCCAAGGACGAACGTCCGGGGCCGTGGCATACTTCAAGGCTGACCCAGATCCGCGGTCGACACCCTGCGCCCGTCAAACGGGCCTGAGCGCCGCCCAACCTAAGGACCAACGATGAACCTGCTTGCTTTCCTGATTCCCGCCGCCCACGCCCAGGCCGCCGGCGGCCAACCGCAGGGCATGGGCCTGACCACCCTGCTGTTCCCGATCATCCTGATCGCCATCATGTACTTCCTGATGATCCGCCCGCAGATGAAGCGGCAGAAGGAACACAAGGCCATGCTGGAGAAGATCAAGCGTGGCGACGAAGTGCTGACCAACGGCGGCATCGCCGGCGTGGTTACCGACATCGGCGACAACTTCATCACCATCGAAGTGGCTGACAACGTGCGCATCCGCGTGCAGAAGGGCGCTGTCGGCAACGTGCTGCCGGCCGGTACCCTGAAGTCGGCCCAGTAAGCCACTCCCTTTCCGATGCACAACCGCGGCGCCGGGGATGGCGCCGCGCGGGACCCAAGCAATGCTCGAATTTCCACGCTGGAAGTACGTCGTCATCCTGATCGTACTGGCGCTCAGTACCCTGTATGCGCTGCCCAACATCTACCAGAAGGACCCGGCCGTCCAGATCACCGCCAACCGTGGCGGAGTGGTCGACGACGCGCTGCGCGACCGTGTGCTGGCCGACCTGAAGAAGGCTGGTATCACCACGATCGGCGCCGAGAAGGAAGGGGAAAGCCTGATCGTCCGCCTGCCGGACCTGAAGGCCCAGTCCGCTGCCAGCGACGCGCTGCGTGACACCGTCGGCGAGAGCTACACGGTGGCCCTGAACCTGGCCTCGACCGTGCCGGACTGGCTGGCCAAGCTGGGCGGCCGCCCGATGGTGCTGGGCCTGGACCTGCAGGGCGGCGTGCACTTCGTGCTGCAGGTCGACCAGAAGGCAGCCCTGGACAAGCGCCTGGACGCCTACACCGAAGACGTGCGCAGCACCCTGCGCGACGCGCGCATTGCGTACCAGTCGGTCGAGCGTCGCGCCGACAACACCATCGTGGTCAACCTGAGCCCGTCGGCCGGTGACGATGCCGCCGCCAACGCCCGCGCGGCGCTGGTCAAGTCGCAGCCGACCCTGGGTTACGACGTCAGCGGCAGCCGCATCACGGTGACCATCCCGGACACCGAGATCTCGCAGATCGCCAACGGCGCCATCGAGCAGAACATCAACACCCTGCGCAACCGCGTGAACCAGCTGGGCGTGGCCGAGCCGATCATCCAGCGCCAGGGTGCCGACCGCGTGGTCGTGCAGCTGCCGGGCGTGCAGGACACTGCCGAAGCCAAGCGCATGATCGGTGCCACCGCCACCCTGGAATACCGTGCGGTGGTCGAAGGCAACGCGCAGGACGCCATCGCCTCCGGCCGCATCCCGCCGGAAGCCAAGGTCTACCAGCAGCGTGATGGCCGTGGCCCGATCCTGCTGAACAAGCGCGTGATCGTCACCGGCGACCAGATGGTCGGCGCACAGGCGGTCACCGATACCAACAGTGGTGCCCCGGCGGTCAGCGTTACGCTGAACAACGTCGGCGGCCAGCGCATGTTCGACTTCACCAGCGCCAACGTGAACAAGCCGATGGCCGTGGTGTACACCGAGCGCGTGCCGACCGTGACCGTTGTTGACGGCCAGGAAGTGCGTGGCTTCAAGGTCAACGAGGAAGTGATCTCGGTGGCCAACATCAATGGCGTGTTCGGCAAGAACTTCCAGACCACCGGCCTGCAGAAGAAGGAAGCCGAGGACCTGGCCAAGCTGCTGAAGTCCGGCTCGCTGGCCGCGCCGATGGACTTCGTCGAAGAGCGCGTGGTCGGCCCGAGCCTGGGTGCGGAGAACGTCAAGAACGGTATCACCGCGGTGGTCTACGCGTTCCTGTTCACCCTGGTGTTCTTCACCATCTACTACCGCATGTTCGGCCTGATCACCTCGCTGGCGATGCTGTTCAACCTGCTGATCGTGGTGGCGGTGATGTCGCTGTTCGGCGCGACGATGACCCTGCCTGGCTTCGCCGGCCTGGCGTTGTCGGTCGGTCTGTCGGTGGACGCCAACGTGCTGATCAACGAGCGTATCCGTGAAGAGCTGCGTGCCGGCGTGCCGGGCAAGACCGCGATCGTGACCGGTTACGAACGTGCTTCGGGCACGATTCTTGACGCCAACCTGACCGGCCTGATCGTCGGTGTGGCCCTGTTCGCCTTCGGCACGGGTCCGCTGAAGGGCTTCGCCCTGACCATGATCATCGGTATTTTCGCCTCGATGTTCACTGCGATCACCGTGTCGCGCGCCCTGGCGACGCTGATCTATGGCCGTCGCAAGAAGCTCCAGAACGTGGCCATCTGACGGGACGACACGCACATGAAAATTTTTCCGCTGCACATCCTCCCGAACGATACCCAGATCGACTTCATGCGCTGGCGCCATGTCGCGATGGTCGTCACGATCATCGTGTTCCTGGCATCGATCGGCATCATCGGCTTCAAGGGCTTCAACTACGCCCTGGACTTCACCGGCGGCACCCTGATCGAAGCCCGCTTCGATCACGCGGTGGACGTCGAGCAGGTCCGTACCAAGCTCGAGGACAATGGTTTTGAAGGCGCCCAGGTGCAGAGCGTCGGTGGCAACACCGACCTGCTGATCCGCCTGGCCCCGCACGGTGAGCACGCCCCGGGTACCGGTGCGGCCGCCGCCGAGGACAAGGCCACCGCTGCGGCGGTGGTCAAGGCGCTGTCCACCGCCGACAACCAGGCCACCGTGCTGCGCAACGCGTTCGTTGGCCCGCAGATCGGCAAGGACCTGGCGATGAACGGTCTGTACGCCACCATCTTCATGCTGGCCGGCTTCCTGATCTACATCGCGGTGCGCTTCGAATGGAAGTTCGCGGTCACCGCCAGCATCGTGGCGATGTTCGACCTGATCGTGACGGTGGCTTACGTGTCCCTGCTGGGCCGTGAGTTCGACCTGACCGTGCTGGCCGGCCTGCTGTCGGTGATGGGCTTTGCGATCAACGACATCATCGTGGTCTTCGACCGCGTGCGCGAAAACTTCCGCAGCCTGCGTGCCGAGCCGATGGAAGTGCTGAACCGTTCGATCAACCAGACGCTGTCGCGTACGGTGATCACCGCGGTGATGTTCTTCCTGTCCGCGCTGGCCCTGTACCTGTACGGTGGCAGCTCGATGGAAGGCCTGGCCGAGACGCACATGATCGGTGCGGTGATCGTGGTGCTGTCCTCGATCCTGGTGGCGGTGCCGATGCTGACCATTGGTGCGCTGCGCGTGACCAAGCAGGACCTGCTGCCGAAGGCGAAGGACGTCGAGGCGCTGGCCCGTCGCCCGTAAGCACCCCCGCTGCACGCAGTACACAGAGAACCCCGCGCAAGCGGGGTTTTTTGTTGCAGGGCTGCGCCCTGCACCTGCTCCAATGCAACGGCAACGTCAAAAGCCTGCATTCCGTGGGATGGCGGGGCACTGTGGGTTCGCGGGGGCGCCGTAAACCCATCCATGGGGGCTTGGTCGCCGCATCCATGCGGCTCACACCCCGCAAACCCACAGTGCCCCGCCT
>NZ_JBYSZR010000047.1:0-21051 GCF_058787375.1 Stenotrophomonas sp. FW305-3-2-15-E-LB1 | reverse complement strand
GGGATCGTGCCGACCAACGGTCGGCACCTACCAGAGCGGTAGATCCACGCCATGCGTGGATGGATGCCGACGGGTGGTCGGGCACCGAGTGGTAGAGCCGACTGCTGGTCGGCTTGCTTTTGAAGTGCGGAACGCAGCCGGCCAGCGGCCGGCTCTACCCACCACCGAGGGATCGTGCCGACCAACGGTCGGCACCTACCAGAGCGGTAGATCCACGCCATGCGTGGATGGATGCCGACGGGTGGCCGGCTCTACCACCCGACGCGGTTGCGTAGCGTCCGGAAAGGCAACGCCGGCCAGCGGCCGGCGCTACCTGGGTTACAGCGCGGGGTTCAGCGTGTAGGTGCCGTGCAGCGTGGCTTCGGCCAGCACGTGGCCGTGCATGGCGCGGTAGGCATCGGCTGCGGTGAAGCGCTGCGGCAGGTCGAGCGTCGCCACGTCCAGCGCGAACACGCGGAAGAAATAGCGGTGCACGCGCTCGTCGTTGAACGGCGGGTACGGGCCGTCGTAGCCCAGGTAATCGCCGGCCATGTCCGGGTTGCCGGCAAACCAGCCGGTGAAATCGTTCACGCCCTGGCGGCTGCCCGCTGGGCCGGCCGGTGCCGGCTTGCCCTTGGCAACGAAGCCATCGCTGCAGCTGCCCGCGGCGATCTCCTGCACCGAGGCCGGGATATCGGCCATAACCCAGTGCACGAAATCGCAGCGCGGCTGGTCGCGCGGCACGGTCATGTCGGTGCGGCCGACCGTGTCCGGCACGGTCGGCACGTCCGGGTCGACGCACACCAGCAGGAACGAGCGCGTGCCCTCGGGCACGCCACTCCACGCCAGGTGCGGGTTGCGGTCCGGCGCGAAGCCGTCGGCATCACCGGCTGCGAACTCGCGGTCGATCGGGGCTCCGGGGGTGATGCTGTTGCTGTTCAACTGCATGCAATGGCTCCTTACGCTTCGGGATAGCCCAGTCGCACCGCGACCGGGGTCAGCAGATCGAACGCGGCACTCATGACGTCGCTGTAGTGGCGCCAGTGACCGGCCGGGAAACGCGGCGGACCGATGCGCTCGGCCGGCGGGATGGAGGTGTTGAACAGCTCCTGCAGCATGCCGGCAACCACGCGCGGGTCATCGCCCACGTCGTCCATGCGCATCAGCAGGTGCGGGTACAGGTCCTGTTCGTGCAGGGTGGCCACCTGGGCCATCGAACGGGCCAGCCATTCCGCCACTTCGGCCACGTTGTTGACCGCGAACGGGGCCGGCGCGCCGTAGGCGATCCAGTCCAGCAGCATGTCGCGCGGGTCGCGCAGCACCACCAGCAGGCGGCCCTGCGGCAGGTGCGGGCGCAGCGACCACAGCAGGGCGTTGTCCCACCACAGCAGCCAGTCGATGACGGTGTCGTTCTGCAGGCCGCGCTTGCGCAGCGTGTCACGCCAGCCGCTCACCAGGCCGTCCGGGCTGAGGTCGCCCGAGGCCAGCTTCTGCAGGGTGAAGTAGTTCTGGAAGGCATCGTCCGGCGGGGTATGGCCGAAGCGGTCGCTGCGCATCACCGGGCTGGCCCCGGTGAGGGTGACCGCCACGCGTTCCACGCCCGAGCCCGGTGCGCCCCACAGGAAGATCGGCGCGGATGCAGCACTTTCTGCATCGACCTCGCCGAGGTCGGGCCAGCTCGGCGGCGCCTTGGCCTGCGGCGGCAGCGGCAGGCGCTGCGCGCTCTGTTCGGCCTGCAGTTCCAGCCAGGTGCGCAGCGCGTCACGCGGCTGCCCGGCCTGGTCCAGGATTTCGCCCAGCCAGGTGCGCAGCTCGATGCGGCGGCCTTCAGGCGCAGTGTCGATCAGGCCCTGCACGTGGGCGACGGCTGCCGCCGGATCACGCGCCAGCAGCGCGGCGACCAGGCGGGTTTCGCCACTGATGCGGCCCGGCTCCACGGCGATGATGCGACGGGCGATCGCCTCCACGGCGTCGCCTTCGCCGGCCGCTTCATGCAGGCGCAGGCGCGCTTCCAGGGCGGGCACGAACTCGGGCATGGCCTCGATCCAGCGATCGGCCACGGCCACCGCGCCCGGGCTGCCGAAGCCCTCCGGTGCCAGCCGCGCCAGCCACAGGTGCGGCAGCTGGGTGTGCTCGGCCAGTACGGCGTCCAGTTCGGTGCGGGCTTCTTCTTCGCGGCCCAGGCGCTGCCAGCAGGCCAGCAGCAGCTCCACCGTGCGACGGTCGTCCGGGTTGGCCTTCAGCATCGGCCGCAGCTGCTCCAGTGCCTGCATCGGCTGGTCGGCCTGCAGCGCGATCTCCGCGCCCAGCCGCTGCAGCGCCGGCGTATCCAGGCCCGGCACCTGCAGCGCCTGCTGCAGCTGCTGGTGGGCGGCCTCGACATTGCCCTGGCGCAGCGCCAGCTGCACCACCTGGCCATGCAGGCTGGTCATCTTCGGGTTGATCTCGATCACGCGGCGGAAGGCCTGCTCGGCGAAGGCCAGCATGTCCTTGGCCTGGTAGGCCGAGCCCAGTGCATACAGCACGCGCGGGTCGTTGGGCATCTGCCGGGCGGCTTCGGACAGCAGCTGCACGGCACGGTCGGCGTCGTCGCGGTACAGGGCCACCATGCCCTGCAGCGCCATCACTTCCGGATGTTCCGGCTCCAGCCTGGCGGCCATCGTGGCCTGCCGCGCGGCGGTATCGATGTCGTTGCGGCCGATCGCCAGATGCGCCTGCATCAGGTACGCCTCGAAGGCGTTCGGGTTGAGTTCGGTGGTGCGCAGCAGTGCTTCGTCGGCGCCTTCGTAGCGATGCTGGGCCAGCAGCAGGCCGGCCTGCTGCAGGTGCAGCTGTGCATCATCCGGGGCCAGCTGCAGTGCCTGCTGCAGGGCGTCCATTGCGGCTTCGGGCTGGTCCTGCTGCTGCAGCGCAAGCGCCAGCCAGCGATGGGCCTGGGCCTGGCCGGGTTCGTCGTGCACCCACGCCTGTGCCAGCTGCACGGCCTGTGCGGCATCGTTCTGGCGCAGGGCCTGGAGGATCTGGTCTTGCATGGCAGTCCGCTTCAATGGCAAACCCGCATTGTAGCGGGCTGCGCGCCGGCGCCGGTTCAGCCCGCCAGCACCCGCTGCAGGCGCTGGGCCACCCAGCGTTCGGAGAAGCCGTCGCCGCGCCAGTTTTCCAGGAACCCGCAGTGGCCACCCCAGCAGGCAGTTTCCAGCCGCGCCTGCTGCGGCAGCTGCCAGTTGCTGAAGGTGGAATAGGGAATGACCGGATCATCCTGGGCCATCAGGATGTCGGCCGGCACCTGCAGGGCGGACAGGCGATCGCCCGCGATCGAGTAGCCATCAAAGTACGCCTGCAGCGAGCCGAAATCGGTATGCCGTTCCACCAGCCACGCGGTCAGCGCGCGGATGTCCAGCTTCAGCACGCGGTCGTCGCAGTCGCTCAGTTCGGGGAACAGGTCGCGCTTGCGGCGCAGCGAGCCGGCCCACTTGCGGCGGAAGTACCAGTCGTACATCGCCGGGCCGCTCTCGATGCTGTCCATGGTCAGCGCCGGGTCCAGCACCGGGCATACCGAGGCCACCCGCTGCAGCGGCACGCCGGCCGCCGGCGCGCGCAGGGCCAGGCGCAGCACGAAGTTGCCGCCCAGCGAATAGCCCGCCGCCACCAGCGGCAGGTCCGGCCAGCGCCGGGCGATGTCACCGGCCGCCTGCACCACTTCATCGATGCGGTTGGAGTGGAAGATGCCGGGGTTGAGGTGGTGGGTGTTGCCGTGGTCGCGGAAGTTCAGCCGCACCACGTCGAAGCCCTGGTCGATCATGCGCGCGGCCGCCATGCGCATGTAGCTGGATTCGGCGCTGCCTTCCCAGCCGTGCAGCAGCAGGGCCATGCCCTTCGGCTCGCGGCCTTCGATGTGGCTGTGCCAGCCCTGCAGGCGCACGCCGTCGCCGCCATCGAGGATCAGTTCTTCACTGACCGCACCGGTGGCGGCCAGCAGCAGCAGGCCGCGCTGGAGGCGCATGCGGCTGGAGCTGAGCATGGACTGCAGGTGCGGATTGCGCAGCCAGCGCGGCGGCTGGTAGTCAGCCGCATGCAGCGTCGGCGTGCCGGCGTCCAGCAGGGGTGGCGGGATCAGTGCCACCGCACGCTCACTCCCCGCTCATCGCCGCCACGATGCGCGCGCGCGAGGTTTCCGCGATGCGTCGACGGCCTTCCAGGTCCTGGGCACCGATCGGTGCCAAGAAGTGCACTTCCGCACGTCGCGCCGGCTCACCGAGCAGGCGCAGGAAATTGGCGAAGAAACTCTCGCCCGGCCCGAAGGCCACGATGGTCTGGGCATCGCCACCGGTGCCGTAGACCAGGGCCACCGGCTGCACCGGCACGCCGGTTTCAACCGCGGCCTGGAAGATGCGCGCATGGAACGGGCCCACTTCGTGGCCGCCACGGGTACGCCCTTCCGGGAACACGCCCACGGCCTTGCCATCGCGCAGGCGGTCGGCCATCAACTGCATCACCCCGCCGAGCGATTCGGTGTTGCCGCGCTGGTGGAAGATGGTCTGCCCGCGCGCGGCCAGCCAGCCCACCACCGGCCAGCTGGCGATCTCGCGCTTGGCGACGAAGCCCATCATGCGCTGGCTGTGCAGGATGGAGATATCCACCCAGCTGACGTGGTTGGCGACGAACAGCACCGCGCCCGGCAGCGGCGTGCCGATCTGCGCCAGGCGGAAGCCGAAGATCCACATCAGGCCGCCCTGCCACCAGTTGACGACCTTGGCACCGAAGGTGGCGTCGCCCACGCGCAGTTCGCCCCACGGCGGAAGCATGCCGATCAGGATCAACGGCAGGAACACGAGGATGTGGACCAACAGCAGCGGTACGCGGTACAGGTAACGGCACACACGCGCCACGCCGCCACGGGGGGCCGGAGTGGGGGAAGTCATCCGCGCACGATACCGGAGGGCTGCAGCGGCTGCCAGCCGATTCTGGCCATAAGTCCTATTGACCGCGGCCATGGGCGGGAACACGGTGTCCTGTTGGCGGGGCTGGCGGGGCTGGCGGGGGACTCGTAGAGTCGAGCTTGCTCGACTGGCCGGGCCTGACAGCAGTCGAGCAAGCTCGACTCTACGGGTTGGCCGGGGGCCGCCACAGGCCGCAATGGGCCGGCACCAGCTGCAGGTCGCTGACCTGGCGCTGGGTGTGCTGCAGCCGCTGCAGGGTCTGCCGGTAGGTCGCGGTGTGGCCCAGCAGGGCGGTGACCAGGCGCGGTGGTGGCACGCCATCGGTGATGGCCGCACTGGACCAGGCCGCGTCGGCCACCAGGAACACGGGTCGGCCATCGGCACCTTCGAACAGCAGGCCATGCTGGCCCACCGCGTGGCCCGGCAGCGGCACCGCCAGCAGGCTGCGGTCACCCAGCACGTCGCGTCCGCGGCCAAAGGCATCGAAGGGGCGCGGCAGGCCGACCTCCGGCAGGCTTTCCAACCAGCCCATGCGTGGCGCCGCATCGCGGGTCAGCGCCGGCAGCAGGCCCACGCTGAGCGCGCGCAGGCGCCCGCGCGCGGCCTGGTCCTGCCATGCCGCGCGCGAACACAGCAGCGGCACCCCGGGAAAATCGAGCACGCCACCGACGTGGTCACCATGCAGGTGCGAGAGCACCACCAGGCCGATGTCGGCCGCGGCGATGCCGCGCTTCTGCAGCTGCGCGCGCACGCTCTGGCCCGGGCCCAGGTGCACCGGCGTGACCCAGCGGTAGAGGCGCTCCGGGAAGCGCGCGGTGGCCTGCAGGAACGCGTCCGAATATCCGGTGTCGAACAGGATCGGCCCGCGCTGCGGGTGGTGCAACAGGGCCACCAGCGCGGGGAATTCGCAGCGGTGCCAGCTGGCACCCTGGCGGACGGCGCGCTGCGGGTGCACGCAGTGGCCGGCCTCGATCAGTTCCCACTCAAGCCGTGCCATCGGTGCCCCCGTGCTGGTTGCAGGCGTGCTGCTTCCAGTGCGCGGCGAAGGCCTGCAGGGCCGCCTGCACGCCGGTGCGCGGGTCGTAACCCAGGTCACGCCGCGCCGCGCTGATATCCAAAGTCTGCGAGTAGCCCAGCACGCCCACGCCATAGCGGGTCAGGCGCGGCTCGGGGCGCCCGGGCCGCAGGCGGGCCACGGTCTCGGCCATCCCCGCCGCTGCCAGTGCCAGGGTGCGCGGCACCGTGCGCAGGCGCACCTGCAGGTCCATCGCCTCGAACAGGCCGTTGACCAGCGCATGCACGTGCAGCGGCGTGCCGGCACTGATGTTGTAGGCGCGCCCGCTGCAGCGCGCATCGGCCTGCAGCGCCAGGACCACCGCCTGCACTGCATCGTCGATGGGGGTGACGTCGATCAGCGCGCGGCCGCCATGGATCAGCGGGAAACGGCCGCTGGCGGCCACCGCCAGCAGGCGCGGCAGGATCGCGCGGTCGCCCGGCCCGAACACCGCGCGCGGGCGCAGCACCACGGTGTGCAGCCCCTGGCGTGCGGCAGCGGCCACGGCCACTTCCGATTCCCATTTGCTGCGGGCGTAGTCGGTGATCCAGCGGCGTGGCGGCTGGAAGCGTTCATCCACGCCGTACTGGTCGGCAAAGCGGAAGTAGATGCTGGGCGAGCCCAGGTGGACCAGGCGGGCGACGCCGGCCGCCTGTGCGGCCTGCAGCAGGCGGGTGGTGGCCAGCACGTTCGCCCGCTGGAACGCGGCCGCCGTGCCCCAGGGTTGCGACATCGCGGCGCAGTGCACGACCGCGTCGCAGCCCTGCAGCAGCGGCGCCAGCGCATCGTCGGCGAGATCGGCGCTGGCGGTCTCGATACCGTGCGCGGCCAGCGCCTGCAGCCGGCGCGCATCGCGCCCGCTGCCACGCACCTGCCAACCCTGCGCCGCCAGCGCGAGCGCGACATGCTGGCCGATGAAGCCACTGGCGCCGGTGACCAGGACCGTGCGCATCAGTAGCGCAGTACCGCGCCGCCCAGCGCCAGGCCGGCGCCGGTGCCGATCAGCAGGGCCTGGCCGCCGCGCGGCAGGCGACCGTCGATGAGCGCCTGGTGCAGGGCCATCGGCAACGACGCTGCCAGCTGGTTGCCGTGCTCGCGCAGGATGCGCACCAGCCGCTGCGGCGGCAGGCCCAGCGCGCGCTGCAGGTGGTCCAGGGCCTGGCCGCTGGCCTGGTGCGGCACGATCACATCACACGCGTCCAGCGCGGTGCCGGCGCTGTCCAGCAGATCCTGCAGGAAGCCGGGCAGGCGCCGCGCGGCTTCGCGGTACAGCGCCTTGCCCTGCATCTGGAAATGGTGGGCCGCGCGGTAGGCATCGACATCATCGACCAGGCGCATGCCGGTGCCACAGGTCGGCACCTGGCACAGTCCGGCACCGTCGCCATAGGTGCGCAGGCGGGTCGCCAGCAGCGCCGAGGCCTGGCCGTCGGCGGCGCGTTCAACCAGCATCGCCACCGCGCCATCGCCGAACAGCGGTGCGGTCAGCGGGTCGTCCGGGTCGAGGCCGGCACTGGGAACATCGCTGCAGACGATCAGCACGCGGCGGTAGCGGCCCAGCGCCAGCAGGCTGCCGGCCATTTCCAGCGCCACCACGAAGCCCAGGCAGGTGGCGTTGACGTCGAAGGACGGGATGCCGCTGTCGCCCAGGCCGAGGGCGCGCTGCACCAGCACGGCCTGGCAGGGAATGGCCTGCTCCATCACCCCGCAGGCGGAGAGGATGCAGTCGATATCGGTGGCGGCCAGCGCGGCCTGCTGCAGGGCCTGCCGTGCCGCCTGCGCGCCCATCCACGAGGCGCGCTCATCGGCTGCCGCATGTCCGCGGCTGGCCACGCCACTGTGCCGCTCGACCCAGCCGGCCGGCTTGTTCCAGCGCCGGTCGAACTGCTCCGATGGCACGCGCTGGCGTGGCAGGTAGGCGCCGCTGGCAATGATCCGCAGCGGCAGCGCAGCAGGGGCAGCCGGGCCGGGCATCGGCCTCAGCCGTGGCCTGCGGCCACCACCGCCAGGGTCAGCCGCGAGATGCACACCAGCCGGCCCTGTTCGTCTTCAATGCGGATTTCCCACAGCTGGGTGCTGCGGCCCACGTGCACTGCACGCGCGGTGCCGGTGACGGTGCCGCTGCGCACGGCACGCACGTGGTTGGCGTTGATCTCCAGGCCCACGCAGACCTGCTTGCCGGTATCCACGCAGAGATTGCCGGCGCTGCTGCCCAGGGTCTCGGCCAGCACCACCGAGGCGCCGCCGTGCAGGATGCCGTACGGCTGGCGGGTGCGCTCGTCGACCGGCATGGTGGCCTGCAGCCAGTCATCGCCGGCGGCGGTGAAGGTGATGCCCAGGGTATCGATGGCCGTGCCACGGCTGAGCGTGTTGAGCTGGTCGATGGAGACGGCTTCGCGGAACACCTGGGTCATGCGGGTACCTTCAGAGAATGGGGACGAGGCCGGCGCCGAATGCCGTCAGCATGCGCACCAGCAGCCACTTCGGGCCGACGTTCACTTCGGGGAAATCACCGACGGGCACGTAGCAGCGGTGGAAATCCGGGCTCTGCCGCGGCAGCGGCTGCGGGCAGTCCACACCGGGCTGGAACTCGTAATCGGTGGCGTAGCGCCACGGCCAGAAATCAAGGATGGGCAGCGCCTCGGAGGCCTTGCCCACGCTGTAGTTCAGCCCGGACAGCACCGGCGGCTTGGCGCGCGGCGCCACCGTCCAGGAGTTCTGCGGGTGGGTATCGCGCAGGATGCTCTGCGCCAGCTGTTCGGCGAACACCGGGTCATCGATGATCACCGCGCCTTCGGTGTTGTAGTTCTCGCTGCGCGGATCGAAGTTGTGCGTGCCGACCACGCCGATGCGGCGATCGACCACCAGCGACTTGGCGTGCAGGCCCATGCGCGCGCCCTTGCGGGTGACCGGCAGCGGCTTGTTGACGGCCTTGCTGCCCAGGAACGACGGTCGCGTCTCGGTACGCAGCAGGCGCGTTTCCACTTCGCTGCCGGCGGCACGGCGGCGCGCGCGGCTGTTTTCGTAGGCGCTGCCCAGCCGCGGGTGCTCCACTGCCGGGCGCGTGTCCTGCGCGTCCACGTCATCGCCTGCGGCGGCCAGCGGGGCCGGTGCCGCGTCATCGCCGCCGCCGGCATTGCTGCCGGCCGCACTGCCGCCGATCAGCGGGTTGCGCACGCCCTGGCCGGCCGTGGCACTGCCACTGCTGCCCAGCGGGTCGGGCAGCAGGTTGCGGTAGTCCACCGGCGCATCCAGCGGGAACGGCTTGTATTCGAAGATGTTGAAGCCCAGTTCGCGCATGTTGCGCCGCTTGTACTTGTACGACAGCGCATACACGATCGGGTTGTCGGTGGCCGCCAGGCTGTTGCTGGACACCACCACGCGCGGCGGCTCGGGCCGCTTGCGCAGCTCGCGGAACAGCTTCTGCGCCGGCTTGGACAGCACCAGGTACGGCGTCTGCAGGATCACTTCCTTCTGCGCGCCGGAAATGAGTGCATCCAGCTGCGGTTCGGTGACGTGCTGCCCGGCCAGCGGTGCATCCGCGCGCTCGCGGCGGTGCTTGCGTGGCAGGTCGGCCACATAGCGCACCGAGTGCACCGGCAGCGCGGTATCGACGAACGAACGGGTGACGAAATCGCTGTCGTTGGCCTCCTCGCTGACCCGCTCCACCCGCTCGGGGCGGCGGAACTGCGCCGGCGGCATGGTTGGCACGCCCTGCTTGAGCAGGGTACGGCCGACATCGTTGAGGCGCTCGGCGGGCACGCTTCGCGGCGCGCGCCAGAACGCATCGAAGTTGGCGGCCATCGCGCGCGCTTCCGGGCCGGCGATCAGCACGTCGCGGTCGCGGAAGTTGTACTCGCGGTCCCAGTCGTAGTAATCGTCCTGGTAATTGCGGCCACCGACCACGCCGATCGCGTCGTCGATGACCAGCAGCTTGTTGTGCATGCGCTGGTTGAAGCGGCGGAAGCAGCACAGCACGCTGCCGGCATAGTCGAAGTAGTTCAGCCGGGCCTTGCCGAAGGTGGGGTTGTAGACCCGCAGTTCGAAGTTCTGGTGGGCGCCGGACAGCGCCCCCAGGATCTCCAGGTCGGAAATCGCCGAGAGCTGGTCGATCAGCACCCGCACCTTCACCCCGCGGCGCGACGCGGCCAGCAGTTCGTCGATGACCAGCCGGGCGCTGTCGTCCTTGTCGAAGATGTAGGTCTGCAGGTCGATGCTGCGGGTGGCACTGCGCAGCAGGTTCAGGCGGGCGACCAGGGCGCCCTCGCCTTCATCGAGCAGGGTGGCGTAATGCAGCGGCTGCGCTTCGGTCGATTCGCTGAATGCGCGGCCGGCCAGGGCCCGCAGCGGCGAATCCTGGGCGCAGCGGTCGGCGCGCTGGCAGTCGACCTGGGCCGAACGGGCCTGCACCGCGATCGCCTGGGCACGGTCGCGCTCGGCGTGCGACAGCGACGCGCAGCCGCTGCCCAGCAACACGGTTGCCAGCGCCAGTACACGCAGCAGGAGGTTCACGGTTTCGGCGCCTCGCTCAGGCGGGCTCGTAGTACGAAGGTCACTCGGTCACTCAAGGCAAGCTGCCAGCTGTCCATGCCGTACCGGCCTCGCTGCACGGTACCGCGGCTGACGACGTCGCAATCATAGCCGGGTCGGGAACATTCCGCTTTCTCCACCCGCAGGGTCTCCGGGTGGCTGACCCCGCGCAGGGTGAGCCGGCCCTGGATGTCGCCGCCGTCACCGATGGTGTCCGGCCAGTAGGGCAGCGAGTCGAACTCCACCGACGGGTAACGCCCGGCATCGAAGAACTCCGGCCCGCGCATCCAGCCGGTGTAGCGCTCCTTGCCCGGGATCTCCACCGAACGGGTGAACATCTTCAGGTGCACCTGGTGGCGGCCATCGGACAGCACTTCGACGCGCCCGTCGAAATGCGGGAACAGCCCTTCGATGCGCTGGCCGAAGCGGGTGCGCACCTCGAAGCCGATCCGTGAACGCTGCAGGTCCAGGTGCAGCACGCGCGCCGACGCGGCCGACGCCAGTGCTTCCACCGGCGGCAGCGGCGTGGGCGGTGGCGGGGCAGCCCAGGCCGGGCTGCAGGCCAGCAGCACCGGCAGCAGGCAGCGGCCGGGCCGTGCCAGGATCATCGACTCACGGCCACCAGAAGGCGTTCAGGCTGGCCACGCCCGGCTCGATCGCCGCCTCGCGCGGGAACCCGAGCACGGCCACGGCGGCCGGCGGCATGCCCCGGTAATCGCTGCTGGTGCCTTCGGTCATCAGCGCCACCAGCCGTTCCAGGCCGGGGTTGTGGCCGACGATCAGCACCCGGTCGAGGTCACGGCGCTCATCCACGAGCGCGGCCAGGGTGCCGGGGGTGGCTTCGTAGATGCGGTCTTCGAGGCGCTTTTCGACATAGCCGATGGTCGCCAGCACCGCTTCCAGGGTCTCGCGGGTGCGCCGCGACGGCGAGCACAGCACGCAGTCCGGCAGCAGGTTGTTTTCCTTCATCCACTTGCCGGCAGCCTCGGCTTCGGCAAGACCCACCGGCGACAACGGCCGATCAAGGTCGGCCTGGCCGGGGGTGGCCGGTTCGGCATGGGCATGGCGCAGCAGGATCAGTTCACGCATCGCGAGGTTCCATGAAAGTGAGGGTGCAGTAAAACGGGTGACGTACGCGTCACAGCTTCAACCAGGCCAGCAGCGGCTCCCAGTCGGCCTGGTGCTCGCGCACCTGGGCCGAGCGGTAATCGAACAGGCTGCGGCCGAGGCCGGTCATCACCACGTAGCTCTGGCTGTCGCGCAGCTGGGCAACCACCGGGTAGGGCCACTCGCCCAGCATCTGCAGCGCCTGCTGCGAGGTCTGGGTCCACGGCTTGGTGCGGTTGAGGACCAGGCCCACCGGCAGCTTGCGGCTGTGCACGCGCGGGTTCTGCGCCAGGCTGTTGAGGAAGCCGACGATGGCTTCGATGTCCAGCGCCGAGGGCAGCACCGGTACCACCACGGCATCGGCGGCATCGAGGAAATGGGGGATATCGTCGGCCAGCGCGCCGGCGGGTGCATCGATGATGACGGTATCGGTGCCGTCGGGCAGCTTCTGCGCCCACTGCTTCTTTCGATATACGTCGATGGGCAGGACGGCGCTGTCCAGCCCGGCCCGGCGCTGCGCCCAGCGGGTGCTGGAGCCCTGCGGGTCGGCATCGGCGATCACCGTGGCCTTGCCCTGCAATGCCGCGTAAGCGGCCAGGTGGGTGGCGACGGTGGTCTTGCCCACCCCGCCCTTGGAACCGGCCACCAGGATCGTCTTCATGCCAGCCTCGCTTCCGGGTACGTGCCCCGAGCGTACACCGCCGATGGTGACGGAAGGTAGAGACGGCCTGAATCAATCTGCCACGGCTTTGCTATCGTGGCGCCCCCGAAGGATCGAACCGGCATGAGCGAACTGCAGGACCTGAGCGCGTTGATCCGCGCCAATACCCCCCTGATCGTGATCGAGACCCAGGACGAGGCTCGCATCGTCGAACTGTTCCGGCAGACGCTCATGCACGTCTGGCGTGCCCTGCACCGCTGGTCGATCACCGAGGGCCTGCGCCGCATCGACCTGGAACGCGAGGACGATGCGATCGGCCCGCCCGATGCCAGCGCCGCCCTGCAGATGATCCGCCAGGCCGAACAGCGCGGCATCTACCTGCTCCTCGATTTCCACCCCTACCTCGGCTACGCCAGCCACCAGCGTGCGCTGCGCGACCTGATCCAGCGCCGCCACAGCCAGCCGCACGTGCTGGTGCTGATCGGCGCCAAGGTCGAGCTGCCGGCCGAACTGGAAGCGCTGGCGGTGCGGTTCAACCCCCGCCTGCCCGATGCCAACGCCCTGCTGAAGATGCTGCGCGAGGAGGCCGACGCCTATGCCCGCGAGCATGGCGGCCGGCGCGTGGAAGTGGACAGCGAAGCGGTCAAGAAGATCCTGAAGAACCTGCAGGGCCTGAGCCTGGTCGATGCCCGCCGCATCGCCCGCCAGCTGATCTACGCCGATGGCGCGCTGCGCGACGACGACCTGCCGCAGCTGGCGCGGCTGAAGTTCGAGCTGCTCAACCGCAGTGGCCACCTGTTCTTCGAACATGACAGTGCGCGCTTTGGCGACGTGGCCGGCGCCAACCGGCTCAAGCGCTGGATCAACCAGCGCCGGGTGGCCTTCATCGCCGGCTCGGCCCCGGCCGGGCTGGACCCGCCGCGCGGCATGCTGCTGCTGGGCGTGCAGGGCTGCGGCAAGTCGATGCTGGCCAAGGCCACCGCGGCCGGCTTCGGCGTGCCGCTGCTGCGCCTGGACGTGGGCGCGCTGTACAACAAGTACCACGGCGAGACCGAAGCCAACCTGCGCCAGGCGCTGGCCTCGGCCGAGCAGCTGGCCCCGTGCGTGCTGTGGATGGACGAGATCGAGAAGGGCCTGGCCAGCGGTGGCGACGATGGCGGCGTATCGCGCCGCGTGCTGGGCCACCTGCTGACCTGGATGGCCGAGCGCAAGGCGCCGGTGTTCATCGTGGCCACCGCCAACCAGGTGCACGAGCTGCCGGCCGAGCTGCTGCGCAAGGGGCGTTTCGACGAGATCTTCTTCGTCGACCTGCCGCCGCCGGACGTACGGGTGGAGCTGCTGCGGCTGCACCTGGGCCGGCGCCAGCTCAACGCGGATGATTTCGCCCTGCCGGCGCTGGCCGCGGCGGCGAACGGGTTCTCCGGCGCGGAGATCGAGCAGGCGATCGTGGCGGGGCTGTATTCGGCGCATGCCGAAGGCCGGCCGCTGGATACCGAGCTGCTGATGACCGAGATCCGCGCGACACGGCCGTTGTCGGTGTTGATGGCCGAGCAGGTGGCGGCATTGCGCGAGTGGGCGTCGGGGCGGACGGTTTCTGCGGACGACTGAGGGTTTCCGGCCAACGGCGGAGCCCCTCGTGGCTGGCGGTTGGTCGCCAACGGCGGGTCATGCGCGTGGCCGGGCGGGTAGGCCGCGCGGGGGACGCCGTGAATCCGTCCATGGAGGCTTGTGAGCGCCATCCATGGCGCTCGCACCCCCGCGCAACCTACCCGCCCGACCCCTGACCGTTTCCGTGTGCGGTCAGCCACGGAGAAGAAAAGAAGAGCAGGAGCAGAAGCCGGTCGCTTCGCTCTCATCCACGCATGGCGTGGATCTACCGTGTCGACCAAGGTCGACACCTACCAAGAGCAGAACCGAATTCCGACCCCGTGCCGACCAACGGTCGGCACCCACCATCAGCAGCAGGTTCCGACCCCGTGCCGACCAACGGTCGACACCTACCAAGAGCAGGACCGAATTCCGACGCCGTGCCGACCAACGGTCGGCACCCACCAGAGCAGAATCTGGATCGGCACCGACCCACAGCCGCGGGAAACTGTCGAAGGCGGGGTGGGTCCGGTGGCAGGGGTGTGAGCCGCATGGATGCGGCGACCAAGCCCCCATGGACGGGTTTACGGCGTCCCCTGCCACCGGACCCACCCCGCCATCCCTCAGGAAACCAGCTTTTGCTCTTGCCGTTGCATTGAGCGGGTGCAGGGCTGCAAGCCCTGCCAATAACCATCACCCCAGTACCCACATCCACGCCGGCAGCGTCACCAGCGACAGCACGATCCCATACCCCACCAGCGCCGCCGCCAGCCGTGGCGCCAGCCGGTGCGAGATCGCCAGCGCGGCAGCGGTGATCATCGTCGGCATCGCCGATTCCAGGACGTTGGCCTTCAACATCAGGCCCTGCATGCCCAGCGCCCACGACAGCGGCAACGCCAGCGCCGGCAGCACCAGCAGCTTCAACAGCAGGCCCACCGCCAGCGGCCGCAGCTCCTCGCGGCGCAGGCGCAGCTGGATCGACAGCCCCACCGCCAGCATCACCAGCGGCAACATCGCATCGGCCAGCTGCTTCAGGGCGGTGGCGATCCACGACGGTGGCTGCGCCGGCATCAGCACCAGGGCGAACAGCAACGCCCACAGCGGCGGGAAGCGGCCAATGCGGGCCAGCACCTGCAGGGCGGTCGGCGGGCGGTCGCCGCTGTAGCGCGCCAGCACCAGCAGGCCAAAGGTCGACAACAACAGGAAGGTGCCGAACTGGTCGTAAACCACGGCATAGGGCAGCGCCGCATCACCCAGCAGCGCACGCACCATCGGGTAGCCGATGAAACTGGAATTGGCCAGGGCCACGCAGATCAGCAGCACCGCGTGCACGTCGCGGGCGAAGCCGAACACGCGGGTCGCCAGGCTGACCAGCGCCCAGGTGGCCAGCATCAGCAGCCACGGCGTGGCCATCAGCCCCAGCAGGCTGGCATCCAGCTGCAGGCGCGGCACGTAGGTCAGCACCGCCGCAGGCAGGCAGACGTACAGCACCACCTTGTTCAGCGTCTCGGCGGCGTTGTCCGGCAAGGCGCGCAGGCGGGCGAACAGCATGCCCAGCCCGAGCATGGCCAGGATCAGGGCGAAGGCATCGAAGGCCATGGGCATCTCCCCTTCAGGCAGATGCCTGCGACCTTTTCGATTGTGCGATGCAGCACCGCAGGCGGCAAGCGCCTGCGGTCGTGGCTCACGGCCAGGCCGGCGGCGCTGCGGCCCAGGCCTGCTGCACTTCCGCCAGGCTGGCCCGCTCATCATCGCGCCAGCCCGGCAGCAGCTGCGCATAGCGGCTGCTGTCGCTCCACTGGCCAGGCTCGGTGCGCACGGCGGCGGCATACCACTTCACCGCCTCCTGCTGCTGGCCGGCCCGCCACAACGCCAGCGCGTAGGTCGGCGGGATCCAGGCCGCGTTGCTGCGCAGGTTGTTGGCCACCGATTGCCACTGTTCCAGCGCAGCCAGTGCCTGGCCCTGGCGCAGCAGGTCCCAGCCGTAGTTCCAGCGCACGCTGCGGCCCAGGCTGCTCTGCACGGGGGCTTCGGCCAGGGCCTCGCGGTAGAGCTGCTCGCCCAGCTCCGCACGGCCCTGCGCGATGGCCACCGAGGCCAGCTGCACCGAGGCCTCCAGCGTCTTGCGCCCACGCTCGCGCTGCTTCAGCAGCTGCGCGACCAGGTCTTCGCCGCTGCCGGCCACCACGATGATCGGCGCGGCGGCAGCATCATTGTCGAAATAGAACTCCTGCGGTACCGGCAACGCCGGTGCGGCCCACGCGCACGCCGCGCCCGAGACCAGCAGCACGCCGGCCACGAACTTTCCTGCAACTGACATCAAAAATCCCCCAGGTTGAAACACCAACCTCCCCTCTCACCCCGATCCTAACCCCAGCACGGCCACCGATGCGAGTGCCGGGCCTTCCGGGCCCCACTGTTACAATCCGCGCCTTTCCCGCCGCGTGCCCGCACGCGGCCGGTGCCAGCCGATCCTACCGGGCCAGCCATGACCAGTACCGCGCAACTCACTTCGCCCTCCTCCGCCGACCTGATCGACCGTGATTACACGCTCGACCACAAATACACCCGCAACGAGGGGCGGATCTACCTGAGTGGCGTGCAGGCGCTGGTGCGGTTGCCGCTGATGCAGCGCCTGCGCGATGCGCACGAGGGCATCGACAGCGCCGGCTTCGTCAGTGGCTACCGCGGCAGTCCCCTGGGTGGCTTCGACCTGGAGCTGTGGCGCGCGCGCCAGCACCTGGAAGCGGCCAAGGTGAAGTTCACCCCGGGCCTCAACGAGGACCTGGGCGCCACCATGGTGTGGGGTACGCAGCAGACCAACCTGTTCCCCGGCGCCAACGTGCAGGGCGTGTTCGGCATGTGGTACGGCAAGGGCCCCGGCGTGGACCGCTGTGGCGACGTGTTCAAGCATGCCAATGCCGCCGGCACGTCGCGATACGGCGGCGTGCTGGCGCTGGCTGCCGATGACCATGCCTGCCGCAGCTCGACCCTGCCGCATGGCAGCGAGGACGAATTCGTCAGCGCGATGATGCCGGTGCTGAACCCGGCCGGCGTGCAGGACATCCTCGACATGGGCCTGCTGGGCTGGGCGATGAGCCGTTACACCGGCCGCTGGGTTGGCTTCAAGACCATCGCCGAGACGGTGGAATCGTCGGCCTCGGTCGAGGTCGATCCGCTGGCCCGGCGCATCGTGCTGCCCGAAGACTTCGACATGCCCAGCGGCGGCCTCAACATCCGCTGGCCGGACCCGCCGCTGGACCAGGAAATGCGCCTGCACCGCTATGCGGTGAAGGCGGCCCAGGCCTTCGCCCGCGCCAACGGCATCGACAAGGTGGTGATGGACGCGCCGCGTGCGCGGCTGGGCATCGTCACCACCGGCAAGAGCTACCTGGACGTGCTGCAGGCGCTGGAATACCTGGGCCTGGACGAAGCGGCCTGCGCCGACATCGGCATCCGCGTGTACAAGGTCGGCATGACCTGGCCGCTGGAGCCGGAGGGCATCGCCCGCTTCGCCCAGGGCCTGGAAGACATCATCGTGGTGGAGGAGAAGCGCGCCTTCATCGAGCGCCAGATGAAGGAACAGTTCTTCAACTGGCCGGTGAGCTGGGGCCAGCGCCCGTCCATCGTCGGCAAGTACGACGAGAGCGGCGAGTGGATCCTGCCGTCCACCGGCGAACTGACCCCGGCCACCATCGCCGGCGTGATCGGCCGCCGCATCCAGAAGTTCTTCAACAACGAATCGATCGAACAGCGCCTGCAGTGGATGCAGGAGAAGGAAGCCGAGCTTGCGTTGCCGCGCGCCACCTTCCCGCGCGTGCCGCACTACTGCTCGGGCTGCCCGCACAACACCTCCACCCAGGTGCCGGAAGGTTCGCGTGCGCTGGCCGGCATCGGTTGCCATTACATGGTGACCTGGATGGACCGCAGCACCGACACCTTCACCCACATGGGCGGCGAAGGCGTGACCTGGGCCGGGCAGGCGCCGTTCACCGACACCGCGCACGTGTTCCAGAACCTGGGCGACGGCACCTATTTCCACAGCGGCTCGCTGGCGATCCGCCAGGCGGTCGCCGCCGGCGTCAACATCACCTACAAGATCCTCTACAACGATGCGGTGGCGATGACCGGCGGCCAGCCGGTGGACGGCCCGCTGAGCGTGCCGGACATCGCAAAGCAGATGCGCGCCGAGGGCATCCACACCATCGTGGTGCTGTCGGACAACATCGGCAAGTGGACCGGCCAGCGCGAGCATTTCCCCAGCGACGTCGAGTTCCACGACCGCAGCGAACTGGATGCCGTGCAGAAGCGCCTGCGTGAAGTGAAGGGTGTGTCGATCCTGATCTACGAACAGACCTGCGCCACCGAAAAGCGCCGCCGCCGCAAGCGCGGCAAGCTGGAAGACCCGCAGAAGCGCGTGCTGATCAATTCGCTGGTCTGCGAAGGCTGCGGCGACTGCGGCAAGAAGAGCTTCTGCGTGTCGGTGCTGCCGAAGGAAACCGAGTTCGGGCGCAAGCGCGAGATCGACCAGTCCAACTGCAACAAGGACTATTCCTGCGTGAATGGTTTCTGCCCGAGCTTCGTCACCGTGCACGGTGGCCAGCCGCGCAAGGGCAGCAAGCGCGATGCCTCCACCCTGCTGGACAACCTGCCGGCACCGGTGGTGCGCGGTACGCTGGAACAGCCCTGGAACATCCTGATCACCGGCGTCGGCGGTACCGGCGTGGTGACCATCGGCGCGCTGCTGGGCATGGCCGGCCACCTGGAAGGCAAGGGCGCGACCGTGCTCGACCAGACCGGCCTGGCACAGAAGGGCGGCGCGGTGACCACGCACATCCGCATCGCCCGCCGCCCGGACGACATCCACGCCGTGCGCATCGCCGCCGGTGAGGCCGACCTGGTGCTGGGCTGCGACATGGTGGTGGTGAACGATTACTGGGCGCTGTCGAAGGTGCGCGCCGGCCGTTCGCAGGTGGTGCTCAACACCTATGAGGCGATGCCGGGCACCTTCACTACCCGCCCGGACATGCAGTTCCCGGCCGCCGACATCGTGGCCGGCGTGCGCGTGGCGCTGGGCGGCCAGGAACCGCTGCAGCTGGACGCCACCCAGCTGGCCACCGCGCTGCTGGGCGATGCCATCGCCGCCAACCTGTTCATCCTCGGCTACGCGTGGCAGCACGGCCTGGTGCCGCTGTCGTTCGACTCGCTGATGCGGGCCATCGAACTGAACGGCGCCGCCGTGGCGATGAACCAGCAGGCGTTCGCCTGGGGCCGCCTGGCCGTGGTCGACCCGCAGGCCGTGCAGCAGGCGGCCGGCCTGGTGCGCAACCGCCACACCGATACCGAATCCACCCCGGGCCCGCTGCACCCGCTGCCGCCGGGCGAATGGGAAGGCAACGAATGGGGCGCCACCGCCGCACCGCGCAACACCGCCGACGAACGCGAACTGCGCGGCCTGCCCTCGCACGGTGGCGACGTGGCCTTCCTGCCGCTGGACGACGCGCGGCTGTCGCGTTCGCTGGATGAAATGATCGAGCGCCGCAGCGCGTTCCTGGTCGAGTACCAGGATGCCGCCTATGCCAACCGCTACCGCAGCCTGGTCGAGCGCGTGCGCGCCGCCGAGGCCGAGCGCATCGGCGGTTCCACGGCGCTGACCGAGACCGTGGCCCGCTACCTGTTCAAGCTGATGGCCTACAAGGACGAGTACGAAGTGGCCCGCCTGTACACCAGCGGCGATTTCCAGCGCCGCCTGCAGCAGCAGTTCGAGGGCGATTACCAGCTGCGCTTCCACCTGGCGCCGCCGCTGTTCGCGAAGAAGGATGAGCAGGGCCGCCTGCTGAAGAAGGAATACGGCCCGTGGATGTTCAAGGCCTTCGGCCTGCTGGCGAAGCTGAAGTTCCTGCGTGGCGGCCGTCTGGATGTGTTCGGCCGCACCGAAGAACGCCGCATGGAGCGCCAGCTGATCGCCGACTACGAAGCCACCGTGCAGCAGCTGCTGGAAGGCCTGGAAGACGGCCGCCTGGCACTGGCGGTGGAAATCGCCAGCGTGCCCGAGCACATCCGCGGCTTCGGCCACGTCAAGGAAGCACACTACGCGCAGGCCAAGGCACGCGAAGCTGCGCTGCTGGCGCAGTGGCGCAACCCGAAGGCGCTGCACATCGTGCAGGTGGCTTGAAGGCCGCAGAAACGGTAGTGCCGGCCGCTGGCCGGCATCCCTCCAGGCAATCGGTTGCCGGCCAGCGGCCGGCACTACCCGCGGTTCAGCCCAGGCGCCACAGCAGCAGGCGGTTGTTGGCCGGCATCGCCACGTCGCGCAGGCGGGTGAAGCCATTGTCCTCGGCCAGCGCCTGCACCGCTTCGCTGTCGCGGATGCCGCTGCGCGGGTCGCGTGCCTTCAGCCAGGCATCGAACTGCGCGTTGCTGTCGCTGGTGTAGCGGCCGCCGTAGTTGAAGGGCCCGTAGACCGCCAGCAGCGCACCATGGCGCAGCAGCGCGGGCAGCGCGGCGAACAACGCCTGCACGTGCTGCCAGCCCATGATGTGCAGGGTATTGGCACTGAACGCCGCATCGAACGTGCTGCCTGCGGGCAGCACCAGGCCGGGTGCGGGCGGCAGTTCCACCTGCAGCGGCACCGGCGGCAGCAGGTTGAGCAGCGCGGCCTCGGCGCGCCAGGCCTCGATGCCGGGCAGATGATCCGGGTGGTCGCTGGGCTGCCAGCGCAGCCACGGCCAGCGCTCGGCGAAGAAGGCCGCGTGCTGGCCGGTGCCACTGCCGATCTCCAGCACCCGATGCCGGTCGCCTATCCACGGGTCGAGCGCCGCCGCGATGGGTTCGCGGTTGCGTTCGCAGGCTTCTGAATACGGCTTGCTCGACATCGGGGAACGTCCAGGCGGGGTCGGCCCATTGTGCACGAGGGGGGTGTTCTGGGCAGGGCTTGCAGCCCTGCACCTGCTTCAAGCCACAGCAACGTCAACGTCAAATGCCTGCATTCCGTGGGTTGGCGGGGTGGGTCCGGTTGAGGGGGACACCGTAAATACGTCCATGTAGGCTCGGTCGCGCCATCCATGGCGCTCACGCCCCCTCAACCGGACCCACCCCGCCTTCGACAGACTTCCGCGATCTGCCGGAACGGCGTTCTGCTTTGGTGGGTGCCGACCGTTGGTCGGCACGGATGAATTCATTCGATATCTGACAGA
>NZ_JBYSZR010000046.1:0-22701 GCF_058787375.1 Stenotrophomonas sp. FW305-3-2-15-E-LB1 | reverse complement strand
GACCCAGCCATGTTGAAAGTGGGTCAAGCCTGCTTCCAGCAGGCTTGACCACGAACATAGGATCTCGGCTCTACAGGTGGCGCATCACAACCAGGGCAGGATCCAGTGGTCCACCAGCAGGAACGCGAACAGCGCCATCAGGTACACGATGGAGTAGTGGAACATCTTCATCGAGAACAGCTCGTCCGGCGGGTTCAGCATGCGCCAGGCGTACCAGAGGAACACGGCATTGAGCACGATTGCGCCGCCCAGGTAGAACGGGCCGCTCATGCCCACCAGGTACGGCACCACGCACACCAGCGCCAGCACCACCGAATACACCATGATCTGCTTGCGCGTGTGCACCACGCCATGGGTGACCGGCAGCATCGGGATCTTCGCCTTGGCGTAGTCCTCGCGGCGGAAGATCGCCAGCGCCCAGAAGTGCGGCGGGGTCCAGATGAAGATGATCAGCACCAGCAGCGACGAGTACGCCCAGTCGGACGAACCCTGCATGCCGGTGATCGCCGCCCAGCCCAGCATCGGCGGCATCGCGCCGGCCAGGCCGCCGATGACGATGTTCTGCGAGGTCGCGCGCTTCAGGTACACGGTGTAGATCACCGCATAGCCGATCAGCGAGGCGAAGGTCAGCACCGCGGTGATCCAGTTCACCCACAGCAGCAGGATCGCCATCGACAGCACGATCAGCACGCCGGCAAACACCAGCACCTGCCACGGCTTGACCTTGCCCACCACCAGCGGGCGCCACGAGGTGCGTGCCATCTGCGCATCGATGTGCGCATCCAGCAGCTGGTTGATGGCGGCGGCAGCCGAAGCGGCCAGCCAGATGCCGAGGAAGCCGAGCGCACCGGCGCGCACCTGTTCCCAGCTGGGCACGCCCGGAATGGCCAGGACCATGCCGACCAGGGCGGTGAAGACGATCAGGGCCACGACCTTGGGTTTGGTCAGGTCCCAGTACTGGCGGTAATTGGAAAACATGGAATCAGTCCGGGGCACGCAGGCGGGCCAGCAGGCTGACCAGTACGAACAACAGGGCGACGGCCACGCCGTTGTGGGCCACGGCCACTTCCAGCGGCAGGGCCAGCTTCACGTTGAGGATGCCCAGGGTGATCTGCAGCACCAGCAGCGCCACCAGCGCGCTGGCCCAGCCACGCATGCTGGGCACGCGGAACAGGCGCAGGCCCAGCCACAACAGGTAGGCCGCCACCACGATCGCAAACAGGCGGTGCGCCATCTGGATGGCGATGCGCGAGGCGCCATCCAGCACGCCGCCTTCGTAATCCACGCCGATGCCGCGCCACAGGGTGAAGCCTTCGGCGAAGTTGTGCTGCGGCCACCACTGGTTGGCACAGCGCGGGAAATTATCCAGTGAAGCGCTGCCGCCGCCGCAGGCCAGCGCCGCATAGTTGGCGCTGACCCAGCCACCGAGAGCGATCTGGGTGACCAGCACTGCCACGCCGATGCGCAGCAGCCACTTCAGCTTGGGCGCTTCGGCCAGGGTGATCGGCAGGTGGGTCGCACGCCAGGCCATCCACACCAGCAGCGCGAACATCAGCATGCCGCCCAGCAGGTGGCCCATCACGACGATGGGTTTCAGCAGCAGGGTCACGGTCCACATGCCCAGCAGCGCCTGGAAGATCACCACGGCCAGCGTCAGCAGGGCCGCACGCGCCAGGTCGATGTTGCTCCAGCGCAGTGCTGCCAGCAGCAGGATCGCCTCGCCCACCAGGGCCAGGGCGCTGGCCGTGCCGTGCCAGCCCATCATGTACAGCGGTATGCCGGCGGCCACCAGTACGCAGGCGGTCACCACCGCCGTGCTTCCGAAGCGCCGCTTGCGGGTGGCCAGCAGGGCCAGGGTGAGGATCTCGATGCCCAGCGCGCCGGCCAGGAAGCGGTGTACCTGCTCGCGCCAGGCCTTGTGGGTTTCCAGCGGGCGGATCTCGGCGGCGGGGTGGCCGATGGTTTCTTCCACGTGCTGCGGCCAGGTGGCCTGGCCATAGCAGGTCGGCCAGTCCGGGCAGCTCAGGCCGGCATCGGACAGGCGGACGAAGGCACCGAACATGATCGTGCTGGCGGTCATGATCATGGCGAACCACGCCAGGCGGTGGAAGTTGCGATGCAGCGCCGGGCGCGCGGAAAGGCTCATCAAACAGGACTCACTTCAGTTTCAGCAACGTGGCCATGTCCTTGCGCAGGCCACCCAGGTCGGAACCGGGGGCATGGCGCATGATCACGAAGCCGTTCGGATCGATCACGTAGACCGGCAGTCCCGCCGGATCATCGACGCCCGGCAGGGCCGCGCGCAGGGCTGGCGACGGGGCCAGCGGCCGCAGCGCGGGCAGCGAGGCGATCGACGCCGGTGGCGTTCCCAGCCACAGGATCTCGACATTATCGGCGTTATGGCCGAACAGCTGCCACACCTTGCCCAGTCCCTGCGACAAAGTGACGCACTGCGCGTCACAGGCGCCGGCAGGGGCTACCAGCAGGCGCCAGGTCCGCGCTTCGGGGTTCCACGGGTAGGCCTGGCCGTTGGCCAGGGTCGGCGGCTGCTGGCGCAGGTCCACCGGCGGCTCCAGCAGCTGGCCGGCATTGCGGTGCGCGGTCGGCTGCCAGCCGGTGAAGCGCAGCACGGCGGCCAGCGCCATCGCCCCGAAGAACACGGCGAACAGCAGCACCAGGGTCCGGCGGCCGGAACCGCGCGCCTGCGGGGACGTAGCAGTGTTCATGCGGGGCATTTTCTCACGGTTGGGAAAGGGATGCCGGTAGTGCCGGCCGTTGGCCGGCAGCAGGAAACCGGGGGATGCCGGCCAGCGGCCGGCACTACCGGGCCATGGGGCGCTTCCTGCGGCGCTCCAGCACCAGGGCCACCACCAGCACGGTCAGGGCCAGGCCGAACCACTGCACGGCATAGCCCAGGTGGCGCTGTGGCGGCAGCGTGTTCGGCAGCAGATCGAGGTCGCGCTCATCGCCAAACGGCAGGGCCGGGTCCAGTCGCAGCACCCGGTCAGGCAGCGCGGCCAGCCCCAGCGCGCGGGCCAGGCCGTCGGCCGGCAGGCGGCTGGCCAGCCAGCGCCCGGCCTCGCCGGTGGGCGACAGCGCCGACCCCAACGCCAGGCCGGCCGCGGGCGGCGGCGCCAGCAGCCCGCGTACCGCCACCGGCGAAGGCGGCGCCGGCAGCTGCGGCAACGTGCGATCCGGCGGCAGCGCGCGCCAGCCGAGGTCGACCAGCAGCACGCTGCCGCCGTCACTCTGGAAGGGCCGATAGATCTTCACCCCGGCACGGCCGTGGCGCATCTGGTTGTCCAGCAGCACCACCCCGGGCAGGAAGCGGCCATGGTCGGCCACGCCATGCAGCGCACCGGGCGCGGCCAGGGCCTGCGCCAGTGGCAGCGCCTGCGCCACCGCCGGCCCCTGCGCATCCAGCATCGCCTGCTTGGCGTGCATGCGCTGCAGCTGCCAGAACCCCAATGCGGTGAACGCGGCCATCGCCAGCACCGCCAGCAACCAGCCGATCACGCGCGTGTGCTGGCGCATCATGACAAGTCCGCGCAAACGCGGTCAGATAGGCGCATCCATCCTGCCCTCGAGCCGCGCATGAGTGATTCGCTGAAGACCCTGCTGGTAATCGCGTTTCTGATCGTCATCGTCTGGAATCTGGGCGCCGGCCTGTATTACCTGCTGGTCGACCGCGGCCAGACCAAGCGCACGGTCAACGCACTGACACGCCGCATCGGGGTGTCGGTGGCCCTGATCGTACTGGTGATCGTGTGCATCTACATGGGCTGGATCAAGCCGCACGGCATCGGCGGCTGAGGCCGCCGTCGCCCGCGCGGTCAAAGCACGTAGACGAACATGAAGAGCATCAGCCACACCACGTCGACGAAGTGCCAGTACCACGCGGCGGCTTCGAACGCGAAGTGGTTGTCGCGGGTGAAATGGCCCTTGGCCGAGCGCAGCCACATCACGATCAGCATGATCGTGCCCAGCAGCACGTGCGCGCCGTGGAAGCCGGTCAGCATGAAGAACGTCGAACCGTAGATGCCCGAACCCAGGGTCAGGTTCAGCTCCTTGTAGGCGTGGATGTACTCCTCCGCCTGCAGGGTGAGGAAGCCCAGGCCGAGCAGCACGGTCACGCCCAGCCAGACCAGCAGCTGGCGGCGGTTGCCGGCCTTCAACGCATGGTGGGCGATGGTCAGGGTCACGCCGGAGGTCAGCAGGATCAGCGTGTTGATCAGCGGCAGGCCCCAGGCCGGGATGGTCTGGAACGCACCGCCGATGGCGGCCGGCCCGTTGGTCGGCCAGCCTGCGGAATAGCCCTGCCACAGCAGCTCGTTGGTCATCACCCCGCGGCCTTCGCCGCTGAGCCAGGACAGGCCCAGGTTGCGCGTGTAGAACAGCGCGCCGAAGAAGGCCCCGAAGAACATCACTTCGGAGAAGATGAACCAGACCATGCCCATCCGGAACGAGCCGTCGACCTGGCGGTTGTAGTGGCCGGCCTGCGATTCGCGCACCACGTCGCTGAACCACCAGAACAGGGTCAGCACCAGCATCGCGATGCCGATGTAGAAGGTCCAGCGCCCCCAGCTGGCATCGTTGAGCCAGCTGGCCACGCCGACCATGGTCACCATCATCGCGATGGAGCCCACGAACGGCCACCGGCTCTGGGCCGGGACGAAGTACACGTTGGCGTCGGTCGGTGTCTGGGCCATGTCGGTATCCGGGTCAGGGAGCGGCGTGCGCGCCTTCCGAGGTGGCGGCAGGTGCCAGCCGGTCGGACAGCGCGTCGTTGCGGTAGAAGGTGTAGGACAAGGTGATCGTCCTGATTTCCGGCGGCAGGTCCGGATCGACGATGAAGCGCACGGGCATGTCGCGCTTCTCGCCGGCCTGCAGCGTCTGCGCGGTGAAACAGAAGCATTCGGTCTTGCTGAAGAAGCCCGACGCGCGCGCCGGTGCCACTGAAGGCACCGCGCTGCCGACCACGGCGTTGGCGCTGTCGTTGCGGGCGAAGTACAGCGCTTCGTTGAGTTCGCCCGGCACCACGTCCATGGTCAGCTGCTCGGGATGGAACGACCACGGCAGCCGCGAATTGACGCCGCCATCGAACTCCACGCGCACGGTGCGCTTGCCGGCCGCAGCGCCGGTGCTGGCCTCGCTGCCGGGGCCGCGCTCCAGGCGCACGCCGAAGACCTTCTCGCAGGCGATGCGGTACAGCGGCACCAGCGAGAACGTCAGCAGGAACACCGCCACCGCCACGCCGATCAGGCGCGGCAGCCCGGCACTGCGGGACGGAGCGGTGGCCGGCGCCTCGCTCATCGGCCGATCACCCCGCTGAGGATGAAGCCGACGTAGACCAGCACCGCGATGGCACCGACCCACAGGGCGGTGCGCCTGGCGCGCTGGCGTTGCTGGTAGAGCCGACCGTTGGTCGGCTGCATCTCGCCAGTCGACCAACGGTCGACTCTACCGGTCGGCTGCTCTTCGCGAGTCGACTGACAGTCGACCCTACCGATCGGAAGCGGGCTCTCGTTATGCATGCCCCACCTCAATGCGTGATGTCGTCATGGGCCAGATCCCCCGGGCGGATGGTCGGCGGCGTGGTGAAGGTATGCGCCGGCGCCGGCGACGGCAGCGTCCACTCCAGGCCGCGCGCACCTTCCCACGAACGGGCCTCGGCTTTCTCGCCATTGCGCAGCGAGGACAGCAGGATCGCGGCCATCATGAACGGCGTGGCGAACATGCCGAACGCACCGATCGAGCTGATCAGGTTCCAGTCGGCGAAGGCCACGCTGTAATCGGGGATTCGGCGCGGCATGCCGGCCAGGCCGAGGAAGTGCTGCGGGAAGAACAGCAGGTTGACGAACACGATCGACCACCAGAAGTGCACCTTGGCCCACTTCTCGCTGTACATGCGCCCGGTCCACTTCGGCCACCAGTAGTACACCGCGGCGATCAGCGCGAACACCGCGCCGGTCACCAGCACGTAGTGGAAGTGGGCGACCACGAAGTAGGTGTCGTGGTACTGGAAGTCGGCGGCCACGATCGCCAGCATCAGGCCGGAGAAGCCACCGATGGTGAACAGGATGACGAAGGCCACCGACCACAGCATCGGCGCCTCGAACGTCAGCGAGCCACGCCACATGGTGCTGACCCAGTTGAACACCTTCACGCCGGTCGGGATCGAGATCAGCATGGTGGCGAACATGAAGTAGATCTCGCCGCCCAGCGGCATGCCCACGGTGAACATGTGGTGGGCCCAGACGATGAACGACAGGAAGGCGATCGCGGCGGTGGCGTACACCATTGCCTGGTAGCCGAACAGCGGCTTGCGGCTGAAGGTCGGGATGATCTCGCTGACCACGCCGAAGGCGGGCAGGATCATGATGTAGACCTCGGGATGGCCGAAGAACCAGAAGATGTGCTGGTACATCACCGGGTCACCGCCACCGGCGGCGTTGAAGAAGCTGGTGCCGAAGAACTTGTCGGTCAGCAGCATGGTCACCGCGCCGGCCAGCACCGGCATCACCGCGATCAGCAGGAAGGCGGTGATCAGCCAGGCCCAGCAGAAAATCGGCATCTTCAGCAGGTCGATGCCCGGCGCGCGCATGTTGAGCACGGTGGCGATGATGTTGATCGCGCCCATGATCGAGCTGATGCCCGCGACGTGGATGGCGAACACGCTGAAGGCCACGTTGTAGCCGCCCTGCAGCGACAGCGGCGGGTACAGCGTCCAGCCACCGGCCGGCGCACCACCGGGCAGGAACAGGGTCAGCAGCAGCAGGCTGAAGGCCACCGGCAGCAGCCAGAACGACCAGTTGTTCATGCGCGGCAGGGCCATGTCCGGCGCGCCGATCTGCAGCGGGATCATCCAGTTGGCCAGGCCGACGAAGGCCGGCATCACGCCGCCGAAGATCATCACCAGCGCATGCACGGTGGTCATCTGGTTGAAGAACTCGGGCTTGACGAACTGCAGGCCCGGCTGCGCCAGTTCGGCCCGGATCACCACGCTCATCGCCGCACCGATGATGAACATGATGAAGCTGAAGCCCAGGTACAGCGTGCCGATGTCCTTGTGGTTGGTCGAGAAGAACCAACGCTCGAAGAAGCTCTGGTGGTGGTGGTGATCGTCGTGCCCAACTGCCGAGTGCGCCATCGCAAAACACCTCTCAGAATCGGTTGTCGCCACGGCCGCGAACGGCCGCGGGCTTTACATCACGCGCCGCTGGCTGCGGTGGCAGGGGTATCGCCGGCTTCGGCCGCCGCCGGTGCGGCCGGCGCTGCCGGCGCCTCGCCTGCCGGTGCCGCCGGTTCGGCCGGTGCCGCAGGCGTGGCAGGCGCAGCCGGTGCCGGCTTGCGCTGCGCCAGCCACTGCTTGAAGTCTTCCTTCGACACCGCCTCGACCACGATCGGCATGAAGCCATGGTCCTTGCCGCACAGTTCGGCGCACTGCCCGCGGTACACGCCGGGCTGCTCGATGCTGGTCCAGGCCTCGTTGATGAAGCCGGGGATGGCGTCCTGCTTCCAGCCCAGCGCCGGTACCCACCAGGCATGGATCACGTCATCAGAAGTGATGACGAAGCGCACCTTGGTGTCCACCGGCAGCACCAGGCGGTTGTCCACGTCCAGCAGGTAATGCGGGTGGCTTTCTCGGGTGGGCACCACGCCACTCTGCCGCACGCGGTCGGACTCGCGGTCCAGGCGGCTGGTGAAGGTGACGTTCTCGCCGAGGTATTCGTACTTCCACATCCACTGGTAGCCGGTGACCTTCACCGTCATCTCGGCATCGCGGGTGTCGTACATCTTGATCAGGTTGGCCGTGGCCGGCCACGCCATCACGATCAGGATGATCACCGGGATCACCGTCCAGATCACCTCGGCCTTGGTGTTGTGGCTGAAGGTGGCGGCCACCGCGCCCTTGGATTTGCGGAACTTGAAGATGGCGTAGGCCATCGCCCCGAACACGATGACGCCGATCACCGTGCAGATGATCAACGACAGGTTGTTCGACTCCCAGGCCAGGCGTGAGGTCTGGGTCACTCCCTTGCCCATGTTCAGCTGCCACGGCTTGGGATCGGCGGCCTGCGCCCATGCCCATGCCGGAACCAGTCCCCCGGCCACCAGGCTGGCGACCGTTGCAACGCACTTCGTGCCCCACCTGCTGCTTTGCTTCATTGCCTAGACCCTTAGCGTCGTCGGTTGCCGCCATCGCTGGCGGCGAGCAAGCCTTCAAGCATTTCAGCGAGCGTCTGGCGTTCGGCCGGCGCGAGGAAACTCCCCACCTCCACCTGCCGTCCGCTGGATGCCAGCCGGACCCTCTCGTCGTCGGTGAGCAGGCGCACCCAATGGGGGTGGGCCCGGAACACCGGCGATCCACCAGGTACGGGGATGACCTCCACGCACGCCGGCACGACTCGGATCTCCTCCTGCCGTTCACCGCTGCGCCACAAGGCGCGCAAGGCGGCTGCCAGCAACAGGCTGTACAGCAGCGCGAACAGGGGGGCGAATGCATTGCCGGCCAACCACCCGAGGGCGGAGACCAGCCACATCGCACCCGACAACACGGCAAACAACAGGATGAACTGCCGGGCATCGAGCGCCCGTGGGGGACGCAGCCGCAGCTGCGTACCTGACCCATCCGGAGCTAGAAGCACCTCGATCATGTCGCAACCGCGTTCCTGCCGCGGGAAACGTCTCGATGGTAGCCCCGCCCTCTCACCGGTAGCAAGGGTCCATTCACACTTTTTCCCATGTTGCAATACAGCATGACCCCGGCGGTGCGAATGACGAATTCAGCACAAATACTGTCGAGCTTGCTGAACACGCTGAATCCACCACCGCTAGGGGCTATCAGCCCTCTACAAAGGTGTCTGCGGGGCACTTCCGCAGGGCGCAAAAATGATTAAAATCGCCAAGTTTTCCATAGGCCGGATCGGCATGAACGCACCCTCCTCCTCCCCTGCCGCCCACGACGCCCCGCGTCCGGGCGCGCTGCTGTCGCCGGAACTGCCGGCGTCCCCCAACCCGTTCCGCCAGGCCATCACCGATGCCTGGTTGAAGGACGAGGCCAGCCACGTGCGCGAGCTGCTGGCGCAGGCCCGGCTGCCCGCCGAGGAGCAGGCCCGCGTGCAGGCGCTGGCCGCCGACCTGGTCGGCCGGGTGCGCGTGCGCGCCAAGGACCAGGGGGCGATTGAAGCCTTCATGCGCCAGTACGACCTGGGCAGCGAGGAAGGCGTGCTGCTGATGTGCGTGGCCGAGGCGCTGCTGCGCATTCCGGACCAGGACACCGCCGACAAGCTGATCCGCGACAAGCTGGCCGACGCCGACTGGGAAAAGCACCTCGGCGGCAGCGACTCGGTGCTGGTCAACGCCTCCACCTGGGGCCTGATGCTGACCGGCAAGCTGGTGCAGATGAACGACGCCACCCGCGCCGACGCCCCCAGCGCCTTCAAGCGCCTGGTCGGCCGCGTCGGTGAGCCGGTGGTGCGCCTGGCCGTGCGCCAGGCCATGAAGATCATGGGCCACCAGTTCGTCATGGGCCGCACCATCAGCGAAGCGCTGTCGCGCTCGCACAAGGGCGACAACGCCAGCTACCGCTACTCGTTCGACATGCTGGGCGAAGGCGCGCTGACCATGAAGGACGCGCTGCGCTACCTGGAAGACTACCGCCGTGCGATCCACGCCATCGGCGGCGATCACAAGGCACGCGGCGGCCGTCCCGACGGCGACGTCAACAACGCCCCGGGCATCTCCATCAAGCTGTCGGCGCTGTACCCGCGCTACGAGCACGCCAAGCGCGAGCGCGTGCTGACCGACCTGGTGCCGGGCGTGCTGGAACTGGCACAGCTGGCCAAGAGCTACGGCATCGGCTGCACCGTCGACGCCGAAGAGTCCGACCGCCTGGAACTGTCGCTGGACATCATCGAACAGGTGTTCGGCGATGCCTCGCTGGCGGGCTGGGATGGCTTCGGCGTGGTCGTGCAGGCCTACCAGAAGCGCACCCCGTACACGATCGACCACCTGGCCGACATGGCGCGCCGCGCTGGTCGCCGCCTGCAGGTGCGCCTGGTCAAGGGCGCCTACTGGGATGCCGAGATCAAGCGCGCGCAGATCGAAGGCTACCCGGGCTACCCGGTGTTCACCCGCAAGCAGAACACCGACGTGTCCTACCTGGCGTGCGCCAAGCGCCTGTTCACCCATGCCGACGCGATCTACCCGATGTTCGCCACGCACAACGCGCACACCATCGCAGCGGTGCGCAGCATCGCCAACGGCGGCGTGTACGAGCACCAGAAGCTGCACGGCATGGGCGACGACCTGTACGCCGAAGTGGTGCCGGCCGACCGCCTGGGCCTGCCGTGCCGCGTGTATGCGCCGGTCGGTTCGCATGAAGACCTGCTGCCGTACCTGGTGCGCCGCCTGCTGGAAAACGGCGCCAACTCCAGCTTCGTCAACCGCATCACCGACGAACGCGTGCCGATCGCCGACCTGATCCGCGATCCGGTCGAGATGGTCGCCTCGTTCGCCTCGATCCCCCACCCGAAGATCCCGCTGCCGGTTGACCTGCTGTGCAGCCAGAACCACGACAGGAAGAACTCCATGGGCGCCAACCTCGCCAACGACAACGAACTGCGCGCCCTGGCCGAGCAGATCAACGCGGCTGTGAAACCTTGGCAGGCCGCTCCGCTGGTACCGGGTGCCAACCCGGCCGACGCTGCGCTGCCGGTGACCAACCCGGCCGACACCCGCGAGGTGGTCGGCCAGTGGCTGGCCGCCGATGCCGCCACCGTGCAGAAGGCCCTGGCCAATGCCGTGGCCGCGCAGCCGGCCTGGAACCGCACCCCGGCCGCCAGCCGCGCCGCCATCCTCGAGCACGCCGCCGACCAGCTGGAAGCGCGCATGCCGGAATTCATGGCGCTGTGCGTGAAGGAAGCCGGCAAGAGCCTGCCCGACAGCATCGCCGAAGTGCGCGAAGCCGTGGATTTCCTGCGCTACTACGCCAAGCAGGCGCGCGAGCAGTTCAGCCACGCCGAGAAGCTGCCCAGCCCGACCGGTGAATCCAACGAACTGCAGCTGCACGGCCGCGGCGTGTTCGTCTGCATCAGCCCGTGGAACTTCCCGCTGGCGATCTTCCTGGGCCAGGTGGCTGCCGCACTGGCCGCCGGCAACAGCGTCATCGCCAAGCCGGCCGAACAGACCAACCTGATCGGCTACTACGCGGTGAAGCTGCTGCACGACGCCGGCGTGCCGGCTGAAGTGGTGCAGTTCCTGCCGGGCGACGGCGCCACCGTCGGTGCCGCGCTGACCGCCGACCCGCGCGTGGCCGGCGTGGCCTTCACCGGTTCCACCGACACCGCCCGTGCGATCAACCGCGCGATGGCCGCACGTGACGCCGCCATCGGCGTGCTGATCGCCGAGACCGGCGGCCAGAATGCCTTCATCGCCGACTCCTCGGCGCTGCCGGAACAGCTGGTCAAGGACGCGATCGGTTCGGCCTTCACCTCCGCCGGCCAGCGCTGCTCGGCCGCGCGCGTGCTGTTCGTGCAGGACGACATCGCCGACAAGGTGATGACCATGCTGGCTGGTGCGATGAAGGAACTGAAGGTCGGCAACCCCGGCCTGCTGTCCACCGACGTCGGTCCGGTGATCGACGCCGATGCGCTGAAGATCCTGCAGGACCACGCCGAGCGCATGGACCGCGAAGCGCGCCTGATCGCTGCTGCCGAGCTGTCGGCCGAAGCGGCCAACGGCACCTTCTTCGCACCGCGTGCGTATGAGCTGAAGGACCTGGGCCAGCTGCAGAAGGAAGTGTTCGGCCCGGTGCTGCACGTCATCCGCTGGAAGGGCGACCAGCTGGATGCGGTGATCGACCAGATCAATGCCACCGGCTACGGCCTGACCCTGGGCGTGCATTCGCGCATCGACGAGACCGTCGACCGCATCAGCAACGGCGTCCACGTCGGCAACGTCTACGTCAACCGCAACCAGATCGGTGCGGTGGTCGGCGTGCAGCCGTTCGGCGGCCAGGGCCTGTCCGGCACCGGCCCGAAGGCCGGCGGTCCGCACTACCTGCTGCGCTTCGCCACTGAAAAGACGGTGACGGTGAACACCACCGCTGCCGGTGGCAACGCCTCGCTGCTGACCCTGGGCGACTGATCGCCTGCGTCATGCGGTGAACGAAAAACCCCGCGAAAGCGGGGTTTTTTGTGCCATCACGCCACCACGCTGAACCGGTTGTCCGCACGCTCGGCCAGCGCGTCCTGCACCCGCGCGATGCGCGTTTCCAGATCGCCTTCCAGCAGCATGTACGCGACACCCCGCGCCTGCAGTTCGCGCACGTACCACGCATGCTGCTGCGCACGGAACGACTCGCCCACCCGCGTGCCATCCTGGTCGAACGCAATGTCCGGCGCACACAGGAACAGCAGGTCGTAGCGCCGCAGCGCCGCCTGCAGCAGCGCCTGCGGGGCCGTGCCGAACATCCAGCCGCTGTAGCCCAAGGTCACCAGCGGCGTGGTATCGCAGAACAGCCAGCGCTGCGCCGCCAGCGCGGCTGCCTCCTCACGCCGGGGCTGCTCCTCGGCAATGCGCAGCAGATCCTGCGCCTGCAGCTCACCGCCCTGCGCTTCCCACAGCGTGCGACCGTACTCGGGCACCCACTGCGTACCCATGCGTTCGGCCAGCACGCGCGCCAGCGTGGTCTTGCCGGTGGACTCGCCGCCGATGAACGCCACGCGCTGCACGTAGGCCGCGTACACCTCCGCTGAAAGACTCTGCCGGTGTGCATGCGGATCGGCGCGCAGCTGGGTGCCACTGGCCTGGCCGACATCGACGCTGCGCTCCAGCCGCTGGTGCTGCACGGGTGCGTTGAAATGCCCGGCCAGCGCAGCCGCGAAGCCATCGCCGTAGTCCTCGCCGGTGAACACCGCCTGCACCGGCCCACCCAACAGGTGCAGGCACAGCCAGGCGGTGAAATCGCGCTGCGCCTGCTCGCTGTCATCGTCCCGTGGCAGCACGCGCGGTGGCAGACCGTGCTGTTCGCAGAGCGCCGCCAGGCGTGCATCGTCCAGCACCGCAACCGTCGCCTGCGGGAAGCGCGCACGCAGCCAGCGCTCGCGGCGCGCAGCGCTGTAGCCGGCAAAGCCGGGCTGCGACCAGCTGATCACCAGCAAGGTCCGGCAGCGGGAGGCCGCAAAGTCGATCAGGCGTTCGTGGCCGCGGTGCAGCGGGCAGAACTTGCCCACCACCAGCCCCCGCTCGACGCGCTCAGGCAGCGGCATCGGCCGCCCTGGCCTCGGCACGCATCAGGTTGCGCCAATGGCGCAGCGCCACCAGCGCATTGATCCAGAAGCCGATGTAGAGGATCGAGGTCAGGTGCAGGCCGCGGCTGTAGTACAGCGGCACGGCGATGGTGTTGACCAGCAGCCACACCCACCACGATTCCAGCTTGCGCCGCATCATCAGGATCTGCGCGATCACGCTCAGCACCAGCACCGCCGAATCGATGTAGGGCGCGTAGGCATGGGTGAGGCGGGTCAGCATCCAGCCGTAGGCAACGGTGGCCACCACCGCCAGTGGCAGCAGCCAGGCCCACGCCCGCGGGCGCACCGGGGTGATCGGCAGGGGCGCGCCGTGGTCGCCGCGCAGCCACTGCCACCAGCCCAGCACGCTGATGGCGATGAAGAAGAACTGCAGCACCATGTCCGCATACAGGTGCGAACGCTCGAACACCGCCGCGAACAAGGCGCAGCCGACGATGCCCATCCACCACGTGTGCACGTTGTTGCGCCCGGCCAGCAGGATCGAGCCGGCGACGGCAATGTTGGCAGCCAGCTCCAGCTGGAAGTTCGGATCGGTCAGGTTCATGGCGCCATTGTCGTTGATCCGCGCGCCGAACGTGGATGGCACAGGTACCCGTTCCGTGCACGCCCTGCGTAAATGCTGCATGTAGATCCACGCCATGCGTGGATGGGCCTTACACGCGGGCCATGAAGGCTTCCACCGCCCCACCCTCGCATTTCCAATCCGCATACACGCCCACCATCCCGCACTCGGCGCAGCGGCAACCGATATAGAGCCAGTGGACGTCCTGCGTCCCCTCATACAGCGCCACGCCGCAGTGGATCGACAACGCCGCGTTGTCGCACATGCAGACGTGCTCATCCAGATTGGCGTCCGCCAGGTACTCTGCGCTGTCGAACATCAGGTGCGATTCCCCGCACGCCACGCAGTCGCGGCGAGCAACCCCTTCCACCTCGTCGTCAAACAGATGGAAGCGGGCCGAACCACAGCTGCACAGCGCCGCGCGGAACAACGTGGCCGGGTAGCCCGCCGCCCTGCTGTAGTTGCCGATCACCGCGGCGATGTCGCCGTCCTCGTCGCCGTACCAGTACTTGCCCTTGCGCGTGAGCGCCATCGTTGCCTCCAGCAGGAATCCATCCACCGTGATTGTGCCTGTGCGGTAGATCCATGCCATGCGTGGATGGCTCCTCCCACAAAAAGAAAGCCCCGCTTGCGCGGGGCTCCCTCGTGCTGCTTCAGGCCGCGGCCTGGATCAGAACTTGTACTGCATCGAAGCGGCCAGCACGTCGCCGGTCACCTTGTACTTGCCGGTCACGGTGTTGCCGGTGGCCGAGGTCGAGGTGATGTTCGGGTCCTTGGTGAACAGGTGGGTGTAGCCCACGCTGTACTCCATCTTCTCCGACGGGGCCCAGGTCAGACCCAGCGACAGCCACTTGCGGGTGGTGTCCGGCACACGCACGTCGCGGTGGGCATCGGTGGTCGGGGTCTGGTCGTACGCCACACCGCCACGCAGGGTCAGCTGCTCGTTCAGACGGTACTCGGTACCGATCGACGCGAAGGTGGTGTCGCGGTAGTGGAACGGCAGCACGCTGTCGGGCTGGTTGGAATCGTAGTCAACCGTGACCTGGTCGAACTTGCTCCACGCGGTGCGCGAGACGTCGGCCATGATCTTCCACTGGTCGTTCACGCGGTGGCTGACGCTGACCGTGGCGCTGGCCGGCAGGGTGATGGTGGCGCGACCGTTGCTGTCCACGAAGGTGCCCGGGGCAGCGCTGGCCAGGAAGGTCTGCGCCGCCGGGGTCATGGTGAAGTCAGCCTTGCCGTCGGTGATCTTGTGTTCCACTTCCGAGCGGTAGCTGAAGGCGATGTTGGTGCCTTCCACCGGGCTGACGGTCATGCCCAGGGTGTAACCCACGGACACTTCGTCGCCCTTGATGCGCAGGTAGCCATCGGCGGTACCCGGGGCGAAGCCCAGCTGGGCCGCCTGGGCAGCGGCCTGACGGGCAGCCGCAGCGGCCTGGGCGGCGGTGCCACCGGCAGCCAGCACGGCGGCGGAGGCGCGCTGCTGGGCGCTGGCGTTGATGGCGGTGCCGGCATCGACGGCGCTGGTCAGGTCAACGTCCAGGCGCTCGACGAACACCGACGCACCGAAGGACAGGTACGGGTTCACGTCGTAGGAGAACGCGGCACCCAGGTCGACGGCCTGCAGTTCGGTCTTCACGCCGTTGTAGCGGCCCACCCAGTCACGGTCGTATTCGGTCTTGAAGCCGAACGGCACCGACAGCGACACACCGAAGTGCATGTTGTCCTTTTCGCCGAACGGCACGTGGAAGTACGCGGCCGGAACCGGGGCGATCATGCCGGCGTCGCCGCCGTTGCCGCCGGAAATCGGGGCGCCGTTGCCGTACTGGCCTTCGCCACGGAACTTGGCGCCGAAGCTGATGGCGCTGACGTCACCCTGGAACTGGGTGCCGTCGAGCAGGCGCATCGAGGCCGGGTTGGTGGCAACCACCGAGGCATCGCCTTCGGCGGAGGTGGAGCCGGCGAACGCACGGCCCAGGCCCTTGGCGCTGTTTTCCTTCAGCTGGAAGGCAGCGGCATTGGCATCGGCGGCGGCCAGCGCACCGGCAACGCCGACGGCCAGCAGGGTCAGTCGGGCAATGGTGGAAGCAGTTTGCATCGTGTTCTCTCTCCGGTAAGCGGTGATGGTGCTCTGAGTGCGCCTGCGCCTACCGGACCCGCAAAGGTCCGCCAGAACGCGCCGGATTCCCCTCCCGACATACGACGCCGTATGCGAGTATTACCCAGAGCCGTTAATGAAACAATAACAGCAGCGGCCGTAATTCCGGTGCGAAAACTGAACAGGCGCCACGCCCGCGCATAGTCCCGGCACGCTAGGCTAGCGCCCATGTTCGTGTCTCTCCCGTCCCGCAAGAAGGCCACGCTGCGCTGGGCTACACCCGTGCTGTTTGCGGCACTGTGGCTGGCGTTCCTGTGGTCGATCTCGCGCCCGGGGGACGCCCGCAACAGCCTCTGGCTGGACTGGGGCGCCCTGTCCACCGGCCTGACCCACCCGCTGGACTGGTGGGCGACCCTGCAGGACGGCAGCGTGCTGCGGTTGTTCACCGCCCTGTTCCTGCACGCTGACTGGTCACACCTGCTGGGCAACCTGGTGTTCCTGCTCATCTTCGGCCTGCCCGCCGAACGGGTGCTGGGGCCCTGGCGCCTGATGCTGCTGTTCCTGGTGGGGGGCGCGGTGTCCAACCTGGTGGCGATCTACACCATGGGCAGCCCGGACCAGATCATCATCGGCGCCAGCGGCGCGGTGTCGGCCATGATCGGCGCCTACCTGGCCCTGTTCCCGGCCGCCCGGCTGGGCGTGGTCATCCCGCTGGGCCTGTTCCTGGAATTCGTGCGCGCACCGGCCTACCTGCTGATCGGCGTCTGGGCCGCACTGCAGGTGGTGTTCGCCCACATCGGCCCGAGCTTCGGCATGGTGGCCTGGTGGGCGCACATCGGCGGCTTCGTGTTCGGCCTGCTCTACGGCGTGTACGTGCGCGCGGCCATCGCCCGCAAGCTGCGCAAGCGCCACGGCTTCTGAGCACCTGAAACGCAGTCGAGCTTGCTCGACTGCAGTTCGTCGCCGGGCGTGGCCCGGCGCTACCTCAGGGCTTGGCCGGGGTTTCGGCCGGCTTGGCCGCAGGCTTCGGTTCGGGCTTCGGCTCTGCCTTCGCATCGGGCGTCGCCTCAGGCTTCGGCGCCGGCTTTGCCGCCGCTGCCTTCGCCGCCTTCTCCGCATCGGCCTTGGCCGCCTCGGCCTTCAGGCGCGCAGCCACCGAACCCGGGTTCTTCAGTTCGGCCAGGGCATCGTTGATCGGGGCATCGCCCGGCAGCACCGCGCCGGCGCGGTAGCCCTCGGTGCCTTCATCATCGCCACGCAGATGGCCCGGCAGGGTCGCCTCGCTGTAATCGCTCAGGCTGGCCGGCAGTGCATCTTCCTCCGGCGTCGGCGCCGGCTTCAGCTCCACGTCGGGCACGATGCCGGTGGCCTGGATCGACTTGCCGCTGGGCGTGTAATAGCGCGCGGTGGTCAGCTTGACCGAATCGCCGTTGTCCAGCGGCAGCACGGTCTGCACCGAGCCCTTGCCGAAGGTGCGGCTGCCGACCACGCGCGCGCGCTTGTTGTCGCGCAGCGCACCGGCCAGCACTTCGGATGCGCTGGCCGAACCGGCATCGGTCAACACCACCACCGGTGCGCCCTTCAGCAGGTCGCCCGGGGTCGCATCGAAGCGCGCATCGCTGATGCTGATGCGGCCGCGGGTGCTGACGATGTTGCCCTTGTCGAGCAGGTCATCGGCCACCTGCACCGCAGCGGTCAGCAGGCCACCGGGATTGCTGCGCAGGTCCAGCACCAGGCCCTTGAGCTGGCCACCGGCCTGCTTCTGCAGCTGCTGCACGTGCTTCTGGAAATCAGAACCGGTATCGGCCTGGAAGGTGCTCAGGCGGATGTAGCCGTAGCCCGGTTCGAGCATGCGGCTCTTCACGCTGGTCACGCGGATGGTCTGGCGGGTCAGGCTGACATCGAACGGCTTGGGCTTGCCGTCGCGCACGATGGTCAGCACCACCTTGCTGCCAGCGGGGCCACGCAGCGGTTCGCTGGCATCGATGGCACTGATCGGCTTGCCGTCGATGGCGATGATCAGGTCGCCGGCAAGAATGCCGGCCTTGGCCGCCGGCGTGTCGTCGATCGGCGAGATGACCTTCATGCTGGCGTTGTCCGGCTGCTGCTGCAGCTCCACGCCGATGCCTTCGTAGGCGCCGTTGGCCTGTTCGTCGAAGGCCTCGGCGTCTTCCTTGTTGAAGTAGGTGCTGTGCGGATCGAGGTCCAGCAGCAGGCCGCGCACCGCCGACTGCATAAGCTTGTTGTCATCGACCGGATCGACATAGGCGGCGCGGACCGCGTTGTACACCGAGACGAAGCGACGGATGTCTTCCAGCGGCACCTTCGAGGTCACCGCCTCCTCGTTGCTCGCTGCCTGGCCGGAGGTATCGGTGGCGGCCGGCGCAGTCTGCTGCGCCCAGGACAGCGCTGGCATCAGGGCCAGCAAGAGGGTGGCGGTACGGGCTGCGCGCATGGATCACTCCTGTCGACGGTGGCATCGTGCCCAAGGCACATTCCCCGATTATGCGCGAAGCGTAGCTAAATTCCCGTTGAATCCGGCCCTGCCCGCAGTGCCTTCGATTCAGCGCCGCTGCAGCCAGCTGTCCGGGTTGACCGGCTGCCCGCCACGGCGCAGCTCGAAGTACAGCGCGGTGACGCCCTGGCCACCGGAATTGCCGACCTTGGCCACCGCATCGCCACGGCTGACCCGCGCGCCGGCATCCTTCAGCAGTGTGTCGTTGTGTGCGTACAGGCTCATGTAGCCGTTGCCGTGGTCGACGATCAGGATCATGCCGTAGCCGGTCATCCAGTCGGAGAACACGACGGTGCCATCGGCCACGGCGGTGACGGTGCTGCCGGCCGGCGCGCCGATCAGCACGCCGCTGCTGGTGCGCCCGTCGGGCAGCTTGGCGCCATAGCGGGCCAGCAGGTTGCCGGACAGCGGCCAGCCCAGCCCACCCACCTTCGGCGCAGGCGCAGAGGCCACGGCCGGCGGCACCTTGGTCGGCGGCGGCGGGCGGCCTTCGGCCTTGGCCTGGCGTGCCGCCTTCTCGGCAGCGGCCTTCTCGGCGGCTGCCTTGCGCGCGGCGGCGCGGCGTTCGGCCTCGGCACGGGCCGCCGCTGCGCGCAGGTTGGCCAGCAGCGTTTCCAGTGCCTTGGCATCCTGGCCGAGCGCCTGTTCCTTCTCGCGCCGGTCCTTGAACCGTTCTTCCAGCGAGGCCACGGTCTGCGCGCGATCGCGGCGATCGGCGGCCAGCGTGGCCGCCTGCTGCTTCTGGTCGCGCTGCGCGCCCTGCAGGGTCTGTCTGCGCTCGGCAATCTGGGCCTGCAGCGTCTCCAGTTCCTTCAGGTCGCCGGTGAGGGTGGCGATGCGCTGGGCGCGCTCGCGCTGCAGGTAACGGTGATACGCCAGGGCGCGGTTGGCATCGGCCACCGTGTCCTGCGACAGCAGCAGCTTGAGCGGGGCATGGTTGCCCAGCTGGTAGGCCGCACGCAGCAGCCCGGCCAGTTCGCGGTTCTGCTGGGCCAGGTTGGCCTGCAGGGTCGCGCGGCGCTGCTCGGCCTCGGCCAGGGCCTGGTTCTGCTCGCGCAGCGCGGTTTCGGTCTGTGCCAGCGCCCGGCCGCTGCGCGCGACCTTTTCATCCGCATCGCGCAACTGCCGCGAGGCCTGCCCGCGCTGGCCTTCGATCTGCCGGCGCTCCTGCGCAACGCCCTTCAGTTCGGTGCGCAGCTTCTGCAGCTTGCGCTCGGCCTCGCGGGTAGAGGCGGTCTGCGCGCTGCCCGGCAGGGGAACCGCCAGGGCCAAGGCCAGCCCCAGCAACAGGCAACGCCCGGCGCGGGCAGCGGCGGTGTGATGTCGGCGTGAGGGGAAGACGTTGTCGCGCAAGGGCTTTCCAGTGACTTCAGGCAGTTGCAGGGGGTGCCCGGGAATGGTGACATCAACGCACGCGGCCTGCCAGCCGCACAACAACGAGGTCCCCCATGAAAACGCTCTCCATTCCGCTGCTGTTGGGCGCGCTGCTGGTCGCCGGCCCGCTCGGCGCGCAGGACAACATCAGCAAGGTCAACGGCAGCATCAGCGCCGATCCGGGCCAGCGCTACGGCAAGCTGGACACCGTCAACGGTGGCATCCGCGTCGGTGATGGCGTCGAGACCGGCAGCATCGACACCGTCAACGGCGGCGTCACCGTGGCCGACCGCGCACACACCGGCAGCATCGAGACGGTCAACGGCAGCGTGCGCCTGGGCCGTGAGGTCATCGCCCGCGGCGATGTCAGCACGGTCAACGGCAGCATCTTCAGCGACCACGGCAGCCAGATCGAGGGCGGCGTGGAAACAGTCAACGGTGGCATCGGCCTGGTCAACAGCCGCGTGCGCCAGGACGTGGAGACGGTCAACGGCGACATCACCGTGGGCATCGGCTCGCAGGTCGATGGTGGCCTGCGCGTGCGCAAGCCGAACTTCAGCGTTTCGCTCACCGCCAGCCGCAAGCCGCGCGTGATCATCGGCCCGAACGCCGTGGTCGAAGGCGCCCTGCTGTTCGAACGCGAGGTGGTGCTGTACGTGCACCGCACCGCGCGCGTCGGACCGATCACCGGTGCCGAGCCGATCCCGTTCGACACCGATACCGCGCCGGCGGACTGAGTCCCCGGCGCTGCAGTACGGGGAATGTTCCCCTTCACCGGCCGCGCCCGGCGTGGCCATCCCTCGTGTATCCAGGAAACGACGATGCCCCGCAAACTCCTCCTGTGCCTGGCCGCCGCGGCCGCGCTCAGCGCCTGCAAAGGCGAAGACACTTCCACCCCGGCACCGGCCGCCAGCCCCGACGCTGCGGCCACCCCGGCGGCCCACACCTTCTCGCCCGGCATCAACGCCGCCGACTTCAGCGAGATGGTCAAGACGCTGGCCTCGGACGAGTTCGAAGGCCGCGCCCCGGGCAGCAAGGGCGAAGAGCTGACGGTCAACTACATCCGCGACCAGATGCAGCGCATCGGCCTGCAGCCGGGCAACGGTGACAGCTGGTTCCAGGACGTGCCGATGACCGAGACCACGGCCGACGAATCGACCGTGCTGAAGATCACCCAGGGCGGCAAGACCACCGAGCTGAAGTTCGGTACCGACATGGTGGTGGGCACCCGTACCGGCCAGGCTGAGGTGAAGGTCGATGCCAGCGACCTGGTGTTCGTCGGCTACGGCGTCGATGCGCCGGAACAGAAGTGGAACGATTACGCCGGCCAGGACTGGAAGGGCAAGACGGTCGTCATGTTCGTCAATGACCCGGGCTTCCACGTCGACGACGAGAAGTTGTTCGACGGCAAGCGCATGACCTACTACGGGCGCTGGACCTACAAGTTCGAGGAGGCCGCACGCAAGGGTGCTGCCGCCGCGCTGATCGTGCACGACACTGCCGGTGCGTCCTATGGCTGGGACGTGGTGAAGAACTCCTGGGCCGGCCCGCAGTACGACCTGCCGGCCAAGGATGATCCGGAAACCCGCATCCCGGTGCAGGGCTGGCTGAGCGCGGAGGCAGCCAAGGCGCTGTTCGCCGGTGCCGGCCTGGACCTGGCGCAGGCCTACAAGGACGCCAGCAAGCGCGGCTTCAAGCCGGTGCCGCTGAAGGCCACGGCCGCCGTCGACCTGAAGAGCCAGATCGCGCAGAAGCAGTCGCGCAACGTGGTGGGCGTGCTGCCGGGCAGCAAGCGTGCCGACGAAGCCGTGCTGTACATGGCCCACTGGGACCACCTCGGCAAGCATGAAGGCGAAGAAGGCGACAACATCTACAACGGCGCCGTGGACAACGCCACCGGCGTGGCGGGCATCCTCGAAGTGGCCGAAGCCATGGCCCACCAGGATCCCAAGCCGGAGCGTTCGGTGGTGTTCCTGGCGGTGACCCTGGAAGAGTCCGGCCTGCTGGGTTCCAAGTACTACGTAGCCCACCCGACCTTCCCGCTGGACAAGATCGCCGGTGTGATCAACATCGATGCGATGTCGGTGGCCGGCCGTGCCAAGGACGTGACGGTGACCGGCTTCGGCAGCTCGGAGCTGGAGGACATCCTCAAGCCGCTGGCCGCCGCACAGGACCGCACCCTGCACGGTGAGACCTCGGTGCAGAGTGGCTTCTACTTCCGCTCGGACCACTTCAACTTCGCCAAGGCCGGCGTGCCGGCGCTGTATGCCGACGGTGGCGAGGACCTGCGCGACGGCGGCGTCGAAGCGGGCCGCAAGGCGGCTGCCGATTACGGCAACAACCGTTACCACGGGCCGAAGGATGAGTTCGATGCCACCACGTGGAAGCTGGATGGCACCGTGGAAGACCTGGAGCTGATGTACGGCGTGGGCAAGGAACTGGCCGGCGGTGATCGCTGGCCGAACTGGTATGAAGGCAATCCCTTCAAGGCCGCCCGCGACGAGATGATGAAGAACAAGGCTCCGGCCCCGTAGAGTCGAGCTTGCTCGACTGATGGGCTTTGAGGTCCAGGCGGCGCCCCACGGGGCGCCGCCTTTTTTTGTGGGCGGGTGGGCAGTCCACGCATGGCGTGGATCTACCGGGGGGCTGTTGGTAGCTGCCAACCTTGGTTGGCACCGCGCAACGCGCGGCGACGCCGGCATCGTGATTATCCGCGCGCAAAGAAAAACCCCGCTGCGTCAGCAGCGGGGTTTTGGGTGTAAACCCTGGCGATGACCTACTCTCGCATGGCTTGAGCCACACTACCATCGGCGCAGCTGCGTTTCACTTCCGAGTT
>NZ_JBYSZR010000045.1:0-25217 GCF_058787375.1 Stenotrophomonas sp. FW305-3-2-15-E-LB1 | reverse complement strand
ATGCTTGTCGGTCCCTCCACCCTGGCTCCTACATACCTCGTAGGAGCCGGGGGGAACATACAAGCCCATGCTCGGCTCTACCGAAGCAAAAAAAAGCCGGGCAATGCCCGGCTTTTTTCATGCAGACCCGCAGAACGTCACTGCGCCTTGATCGCCATCGCCTGCAGCCCGGTGCCATCCAGCTTCTGCTTGGCTTCGGACAGCTCGCCGGCACTGCCGTAGGGCCCCATGCGCACGCGGTACACGGTCTTGCCGTTGATCTGCGCCGATTCCACCCGTGCCGCCAGGCCCATCATCGCCAGCTTGGCCTTGGTCGCTTCGGCATCGCCGGACGCCCCGAAGGCGCCGGCCTGCAGGATGTAGCGCGCGTTGTCGGCGGCAGCGGCCGGTGCGGCAGCGGCCGCCTGCGCAGCCTCCGCACGCGCGGCCGGCGTGGTCGCAGCGGTGCTGGTGCTGGCCGGTGCCGCCGCCGATGCCGACGGCGTGGCCGGGCGTTCGCTCAGCGGTGCCGGCAGCGGGCGTGCGGCAGGGGTGGCCGGGGTCGCGGTGGCCACGCTGGGGGTCGCCGCCGGTGCTGCAGCCGCCGCCGCCGGAACCGGCTTGCCTTCCAGTGCGGCCTGCGCGCGCTGCGCCTCGGCCTTGGCCCGGCGCAGTTCCTCGGCGCGCGTGCTGGCGGCCAGCTCGGCGTCGGACATTTCCACTTCCTTGCCCGGCAGCAGGGTGTAGAAGTCGTACTGGGTGGCTGCAGGCTTGGCCGGTTCGGCCGGCTTCGGCGTAGCCGGTGCTTCCACCGGCTGGCTGCCGACATCGCTGTCGGCATCGGCAACCGGGGCCGGCTGCGCGTTCGGGTTCGGCTGCGGTCCCGCGCGCAGGAAGCCATCGCCTTCGCCCTTGAACAGGTTCGGCGCCGCCAGGAACACCACCGCAGCAATCGCCACGCCCGCGACCAGCCACACCCATCCGGGTGTGCCCTGGCTGCTGCTGTTGCGTCGTGCCTGGCTTTTGCCGCGTCGTGCTGCCATGTGTACTGCGTCTCCTGAGACTTACATTTTTTCCGGGGCGCTGACGCCCAGGAGGTCGAGGCCATTGGCCAGTACCTGGCGCGCGGCGCAGGCGAGGGTCAGCTTGGCATTGCGGTCGGTGGCGTCGTCCACCAGCACCGGCGTCCCGTGATACCACGTGTGGAAGGCGTGCGCCAATTCACGCAGGTACTGCGCCACCAGGTGCGGTTCGAGCGCCACGCCAGCCGCTTCCACCACTTCCGGGTACCGCGAGATCTCGTTCATCAGCAGCAGCGAGGCGTCGTCGGCCAGGCGGCCGAGGTTGCCCAGGCCGTTGCCCTGGTCGTACACCAGGCCCTTCTCCTGCGCCTGGCGCAGCAGGCTGCAGACGCGGGCATGCGCGTACTGCACGTAGAACACCGGGTTGTCGTTGCTCTGCTGGCGGGCCAGGTCGATGTCGAAGGTCAGCTGCGAATCGGGCTTGCGCGCGATCAGGAACCAGCGGGTCGCATCGCGGCCGGCTTCGTCGATCAGGTCGCGCAGGGTGAAGTAGCTGCCGGCACGCTTGGACAGCTTCACTTCCTCGCCGCCACGCATGACGGTGACCATCTGGTGCAGCACGTATTCCGGCCAGCCCTGCGGGATGCCCACTTCCATGGCCTGCAGGCCGGCACGCACGCGCGCCAGCGAACCGTGGTGGTCGGCGCCCAGCTCGGTGATCGCGCGCTCGTAGCCGCGCTGCCACTTGGACAGGTGGTAGGCCACGTCCGGCACGAAGTAGGTGAAGGTGCCGTCGGACTTGCGCATCACGCGGTCCTTGTCGTCACCGAAGTCGGTGCTGCGCAGCCACAGCGCGCCGCCTTCCTCGTAGGTGTGGCCCGAGGCCTGCAGCTTGGCCACCGCTTCGGCGACCTTGCCGTCGGCGTACAGCGAGCTTTCCAGGAAGTAGATGTCGAAGTCGACGCCGAACGCAGCCAGGTCCAGGTTCTGCTCGTTGCGCAGGTAGGCCACGGCGAAGCGGCGGATCGCGGTCAGGTCGTCCGGATCCTTGGCGCCGACCACCATGGTGCCTTCCAGGTCCACGCTGGCGCCGGCCAGGTAGGCACGGGCGACGTCGGCGATGTACTCACCGCGGTAGCCGCCTTCCGGCCAGCCGTCCTGGTCCGGTGCGATGCCCTTGATGCGGGCCTGCACGGACAGCGCCAGATTCTCGATCTGCACGCCGGCATCGTTGTAGTAGAACTCGCGCTTGGCGTTCCAGCCGTTGGCATCGAGCACGCGGGCCACGCAGTCGCCGATCGCCGCCGCGCGGCCGTGGCCGACATGCAGCGGACCGGTCGGGTTGGCCGACACGTACTCCACGCCCACCGTGCGGCCATTGCCGGACAGGTTGCGGCCGTAGTCGTGGGCTTCCTTGATGACCGAGGCGGCTTCGCGCTGGTACGCGGCCGGGGCCAGGTGGAAGTTGATGAAGCCGGGGCCGGCGATCTCGACCTTGCTGACGTCCTCGCTGCGCGGCAGCGCTTCAACCAGCGCCTGGGCCAGTGCGCGCGGGTTGCTGCGCGCGGCCTTGGCCAGCAGCATGGCGGCATTGGTGGCGAAGTCGCCGTGGTCGCGGGTCTTCGGGCGCTCGACCACGAAGTCCGGCGGCAGGGAGTCAGCGGGCAGGGTGCCATTGGCGCGCAAGGCTTCGATGCCTTGGCTGATCAGGGCGCGGAGGAGATTTTTCACGAGGCCTGCTGTGAGAATGAGCGGCGGAATCGCCCATTTTAGCGCAGATGCCGGCGCGTACGCTGACCGGGGCCTGCCCATGTGAACGCGCGCGGCCTCCGCCGGCCGGGCGCCCCGGGCCCGGGCGTCATCCGAACAGGCGCGGTTGCAGCTGCGGCAGGAGGCCGCGTTCAGCAAATGAAACCGGCCGCCCCTCGCCGATCACGAAGTGGTCCAGCAGGCGGATATCGACCAGGGCCAGGGCCTGCTGCAACTCCTCGGTGATGCGTGCATCGGCGCCGGAGGGTTCAGGGTCGCCGGAGGGGTGGTTGTGGCTGAGGATGACCGCCGCGGCGTTGTGCAGCAGGGCCCGCCGCACCACCTCGCGGGGGTAGACCGGGGCGGTGTTGATGGTGCCGGCAAACAGTTCCTCGCAGGCGATCAGGCGGTGCCGGTTGTCCAGGAACAGCACCAGGAACAGTTCACGCGCCTGCCCGCGCAGCCGGTGCTGCAGGTAGCGGCCGACCGCCAGCGGGTTGTCGCCCACACTCTCGCCGTGGGCCAGTTCGGCGGCCAGGTAGCGGTGGGCCAGCTCCAGGCCGGCTGCCAGCGTGCAGCTGCGCGCCGGCCCCAGCCCGGGCAGGCGGGCCAGCTTGGCGGCGGGGCGGTCCAGCAGCACCCGCAGCGGGCCGTGGCTGCCGAGCAGATCGCGCGCGGTCTGCACCGCATCGCGGCCACCGAAGCCGGAGCCGAGGAACAGGGCCAGCAGTTCGGCATCGGACAGGGCTGTGGGGCCGCGCGTCAGCAGCTTCTCGCGCGGGCGTTCGTCGATGGGCCAGTCATGGATGGGCATGGCCACATGGTGGCTGCCCCCGCCCGCGCCAGCCATCGGCGTTTGCCGCCTGCGGCGGTCAGTCGATGCCTCAAGCGCGCTGGGCCTGCAGGTAGTCGTACAGCTCCTGGTTGTTGTCCAGGCCCAGCTTGCGCATGGCCTCGGCCTTCTGGCGGCTGATGGTCTTGGCGCTGCGGCCGGTGTGTTCGGCCACGGCGTTCACGCTCAGCCCGTCGCCCAGCAGGTCCAGCACCTCCTGTTCGCGTGCCGACGGCGCGCAGGGCACCCGCTGCAGCAGCAGGTCGCGGGATTCCAGCAGGCGGCGAAGCTGCCTGGAAACGAACGTGCGCCCGGCGATGGCGGCGCGCAGGGCCCGTGGCAGTTCGGCGAAATCGGCGCGCTTGTCGATCAGCCCCTGCACGCCGTCGCGCAGCAGGCCATCGAGCAGGCCGGGATGGCGCGCGCTGGTCAGCACCACCACGGGCAACGCCGGGTAGCGGTGCCGCAGCGTGCCCAGCAGTTCGGGGCCATCGGGCCCGGTGCCGGGCATCGCCAGGTCGGTCAGGACCGCATGGCAGGGTCGGCGGGCCACCAGGTCCAGCAATGCCGCTCCGTCGGAGGCGGCACCGGTCACGCACATGTTGTGGCGTTCGAGCACGATGCGGATGCCGTGCAGTACGACCGGATGGTCGTCGGCGATGATGATGCGCGGTGGCACGGTGGGCTCCTCGGATAGCAGATGGCGCACCCGAGGGGGCCAGCATTGATTCTGCGGAAGCCGCGCCCGTTACAGGTATAGGAATGTTCTGAAACCTCAGCGCGACAATTCGGAAAATGAAGTAGTCGCAGCTCCATCTGCTGATAGCTGCGCGCTATGTGCGTTGTGTACCGGGACGTTACCGGCCATCGGGTAAGCTAGCGCCCTCGTTTGCACAGGATTTCCAGGTGGCTGATTCCCCCAACGCCCTCCCCGCGCCGGCCCGCGCGCTGGAAGGTCAGAAACTGCTGTTGTGCGTCGGCGGCGGGATCGCGGCCTACAAGGCACTGGAACTGGTCCGCCGCCTGCGTGACGCCGGGGCCCTGGTCCAGGTGGCGATGACCGCCGGTGCCCAGCAGTTCGTCACCCCTCTCAGCTTCCAGGCCCTGTCCGGCCAGCCCACCCGTACCACCCTGTGGGACAGTGCTGCCGAACAGGCCATGGGCCATATCGAACTGGCGCGCTGGGCCGACCGCATCGTGGTCGCGCCGGGCACCGCCGATCTGCTGGCACGCCTGGCCCAGGGCCACGCCGATGACCTGGTCAGCACCCTGTGCCTGGCCAGCACCGCGCCGCTCACCGTATGCCCGGCCATGAACCACCGCATGTGGCTGCACCCGGCCACCCAGGCCAACATCGCCCTGCTGCGCCAGCGTGGCGCGCAGGTCATCGGCCCGGTCGACGGGCCGCTGGCCGAGGGCGAATCCGGTCCCGGCCGGCTGGCCGAGCCGGGCGACATCGTCGCCGCGCTGGCCAGCCTGGGCGGCACCGCCCCGGCCGCCCGGCCCGCCGCGCCGGAAACCCGCGCGCTGCAGGGCCTGCGCCTGCTGATCAGCGCCGGCCCGACCTATGAAGACATCGACCCGGTGCGCTACGTGGGCAACCGCAGCAGCGGCAAGATGGGCTTCGCCCTGGCCGGTGCCGCCGCCGCCCTCGGCGCCCAGGTAGTGCTGGTCAGCGGCCCGGTGCAGCTGCCGACCCCGCCGGGCGTGCAGCGGGTGGACGTGCGCTCGGCCGCGCAGATGCGCGAGGCCGTGCTGAATGCGCTGCCGGCGGACATCTATATCGGCGCGGCCGCGGTGTCCGACTACACCCCGCGCCAGGTGGCCGCGCAGAAGCTGAAGAAGACCGCCGACAGCCAGTCGCTGGTGATCGAGCTGGTGCGCACGCCGGACATCCTGGCCGAGGTTGCCGCACAGACCCAGTCGCTGAAGCTGGTGGTCGGCTTCGCCGCCGAAACCCACGACGTGGAGAAGTACGCGCGTGGCAAGCTGGTCGACAAGCGCCTGGACCTGGTGATCGCCAACCAGGTGGGCATCAGCGGCGGCGGTTTTGAAAGCGACAACAATGCCGCCACTGCTTTCTGGCAGGACGGCGAACAGGTATTCCCGGCCACCTCCAAGCGCGAGCTGGCCGAACAACTGCTGGCGCTGATCGCGCGGAGACTCCAGGCATGACCCAGGCAACATCCACCCCGGTGGCCCCTCTGCAGGCATTGCAGGTGAAGCTGCTCGACCCGCGCTTCGGCGACAGCTGGCCGCTGCCGGCCTATGCCACCGAAGCCAGCGCCGGCATGGACCTGCGCGCGGCGCTGGAAACCGCGCTGACCCTGCAGCCGGGCGACACCGCGCTGGTGCCCAGCGGCCTGGCCATCCACATCGGCGACCCGAACCTGTGCGCCGTGATCCTGCCGCGCTCGGGCCTGGGCCACCGCCACGGCATCGTGCTGGGCAACGGCACCGGCCTGATCGATGCCGATTACCAGGGCCCGCTGCTGATCAGCGTCTGGAATCGCGGCCGCGAAGCCTTCACCATCGAGCCGGGCGACCGCATCGCCCAGCTGGTTGTCGTACCGATTGCCCGCGTCAGCCTGCAGGTGGTGGATACTTTCACCGACAGCGTGCGGGGAACGGGTGGATTCGGCCATACCGGGGTGCGTTGACGGGGGAAACTGATGAGCGGCAGCGGGGAAGGACGGCAGAAGCAGTCATTGGGGCGCAATGCGCCGTTGCTCGGTGCAGCGCTGTTGTTGCTGGCCGGCTGGTTCGGCTGGAGCGCGGTGCAGCAGTGGCGGCAGCAGGCCAGCGGGGACACCCTGGCGCAGGTACGCGACGAGGCGGTGCTGGGCGTGCAGCAGGCCGCATCCGGCCAGTTGCAGCAGCTGCAGCAGCATCTCAAGGGTGACCGCGTGCAGCAGTCGCTGCAGGCCGGCGACGCCGCCGGTGCCGCGCAGGCCCTGCGTGAAAGCTGGTCCGGGGTGGAGCAGGTGGACGTGCTGACGGCCGGACTGGCCGACGCCTACGCCGATGCCGCCACCTTCGGTTATGCCCGCCTGGCGCTGCTGGAGTCGGTCCTGGCCGACGGCAAGCCGGGGCTGCGCGTGGTCCGTGACGGCGGTGGCAACCGCCTCGGCCTGGCGGCACCGGTGCAGCTGGGCTCGCTGGGCCCGGCCGTGGTCTATGTACGGCAGCCGCTGCTGCGCCTGACCAGCCCGCTGGACCAGCTGCGCACGCCATCCAGTGGGTTCCTGTCGCTGCGCCAGGGCGCGCATGACATCGTTGCCCAGGGCAACACCAGCCTGTCCGACAGTGCCGAGGCAATGGCGCGGCCGATCAAGGGCACCCCGCTGCGGCTGACCGCCAGCGCACCCAACATCGAGCCGGGCCCGCTGGGCCTGGGCGCCCTGCCCAGTGCCATCGTGGCGCTGCTGCTGGCCTTCATCGCCGTGCTGCTGGTGGTGGGCCGGGGCCGCCTGCCGAAGTCGCTGCCGTTGCCGGCGCGTCGTGCTGCTGCGGCCGAGGCCGATCACGGCCCGACCCTGCGCGAAAGCCTGCAGATGGCTGCACCGGCCCTGCCGGCCGCCGATGCGGACGATGCTGGAGCCGGCACCCCGCCGGCCGTGCCGCCGCCGCCGCCGGTGGATCTGCCGGCCGGCATCTTCCGCGCCTACGACATCCGCGGCGTGGTGGGCACCGAGTTGAACGCGCGCAACGCCGCGCTGATCGGCCAGGCCATCGGTACCGTCGCCCTGGAACAGGGGCTGCGCGAGGTGGTGGTCGGTCGCGATGGCCGCCTGTCCGGCCCGGAACTGTCGGCCAGCCTGGCCGAGGGCCTGCGCCGTGCCGGCTGTTCGGTCATCGACATCGGCCTGGCGCCGACGCCGCTGGTCTATTTCGCTGCCTTCCACCTGCGCACGGGCACCTGCGTGGCGGTGACCGGCAGCCACAATCCGCCCGAGTACAACGGCTTCAAGGTGGTCATCGGCGGCGAAACGCTGTCCGGCGACGCGATCACCGACCTCTACCAGCGCATCAGCGAAGGACGCCTGGCACAGGCCGCTGCGCCGGGCGACTACCAGCAGCGCGAGGTCGCGGCCGACTACATCCAGCGCATTGCCGACGACGTGCAGCTGGACCGCCCGTTGAAGGTGGTGGCCGACGCCGGCAACGGCGTGGCCGGCGCGTTCGCCCCGCAGTTGCTGGAAGCGATCGGCGCCGAGGTCATCCCGCTGTACTGCGATGTCGACGGCACCTTCCCCAACCACCACCCCGACCCCAGCGAACCAGCGAATCTGGAAGACCTGGTGCAGACGGTCAAGCGTTTCGGTGCCGACCTCGGCGTGGCCTTCGATGGTGATGGCGACCGCCTGGGCGTGGTCACCGGCGAAGGCAGGATCATCTACGCCGACCGCCTGCTGATGCTGTTCGCCGCCGACGTGCTGATGCGCAACCCCGGCGCGATGGTGATCTACGACGTGAAGTGCACCGGCAAGCTGTCCGACCACGTGCTGCGCAACGGTGGAAGCCCGCTGATGTGGAAGACCGGGCATTCGCTGATGAAGGCGAAGATGCGCGAGACCGATGCCGAGCTGGCTGGCGAGATGAGCGGCCACTTCTTCTTCAAGGAGCGCTGGTTCGGTTTCGACGATGGCCTGTACGCCGCCGCCCGCCTGCTGGAAATCCTCGCCCAGCGCGAAGAGACCCCGCACGAGGTGCTGGAGGAACTGCCGGACATGGTGTCCACGCCGGAACTGAAGGTGCCGGTGGCGTCCGGCACGCCGCATGCGCTGGTGGCAATGCTGGTGGCCGCGGCGCAGTCGGAGGACAACCCGTACGCCGGTGGCCGCCTGTCGACCATCGACGGCCTGCGCGTGGACTACCCCGACGGCTGGGGCCTGGTACGTGCCTCCAACACCACCCCGGTACTGGTACTGCGCTTCGAAGGCAACGACACCGCCGCGCTGGAACGCATCCAGGCGCTGTTCCGCAGCCAGCTGCAGGGCCTGCTGGGCGACACCCCGCTGGGGTTCTGACCGGTGCTGGTGGGTGCCGACCGTCCTGGTGGGTGCCGACCGCTCTGGTGGGTGCCGACCGTTGGTCGGCACGGCTCACCCCTTGAACCTCAACCCCACCCCCGGCTCGGTGAACAGGTAGCGCGAATCCAGCGCCGAGTCGCCCAGCTTGTGCCGCAGCTTGCCGACCAGGATGCGCAGGTAGTGGGTGTCCTGCTGGTGGGTCGGCCCCCAGATCTCCTGCAGGATCTGCGGCTGGGTCACCACCCGCCCGGCATTGCGCAGCAGCAGTGACAGCAGCGCGTATTCCTTGCGGGTCAGCGCCACCGGCTCGCCGTCGATCGCCACCTCGCGGCGCACCAGGTCCACGTGCAGGTGGCCATCGTCGAACACCGGCGGGGTGCCATCGCTGGGCACGCTGCGGGTGCGCAGCAGCGCCCGCACCCGCGCCATCAGTTCCTGCGTGCCGAACGGCTTGGTCACGTAGTCATTGGCGCCGGTATCCAGCGCCCGCACTTTCTCGTGCTCGCCCGCGCGCACGGTCAGCATGATCACCGGCACCTGGCTCCACTGCCGCAGCTGCGCCAGCACCTCGTGGCCTTCCATGTCCGGCAGGCCGATATCCAGGATCACCAGATCCATGTCCTCGCTGGCGGCCATGTCCAGGCCTTCCTGGCCCGTGGCGGCCTGGCGCACCTGGTAGCCCTGCGCGCGCAGGCTGATGTCCAGGAACCGGCGGATCTGGGTTTCATCGTCGATCACCAGCACGCGCGCGGCTGGCACGCTGGCATCAATCGGGGTCGGGCTCATCGTGGGCGGCTGGCTTGAGCAGGGGCAGGGTGATGCGGATCAGGGTACCGCGACCGTCGCGTCCCGGCAGCGCCTGCACGCTGCCGCCATGGGCGCCGATCATGCCCTGGCAGATGGTCAGGCCCAGGCCGGTACCGTGGCGGCCGCGGTCGCCGCGCTCGACGCTGTAGAACATGTCGAAGATGCGCGCGCGCTCGTCATCGGGAATGCCGGGGCCGGCATCGATCACGTCGATGCGCAGCTGGCCATCCAGCTCGCGCGCCAGCACCTGCACCGGCGCATCGGGCGGCGAGAACTTGGCCGCGTTCTCCATCACGTTGAACACCGCCTGTTCCACCAGCGCCGGGTGCACCCAGATCGGCGCCAGCGTGGCCGGGATATCCAGTTCCAGCCGCACCTTGGGCTGGTAGCGCTGCAGGCGGCGCGCGGCCGAACCGATCAGCTCGTCCACGCCGATCCAGTCGCGGTGGATGGTCAGCCCTTCGTGGCCCAGCCGGGTCATGTCCAGCAGGTTCTGGATGTAGCGGTCCAGCCGCTCGCCTTCCACCAGGATGGTGTCCAGCAGCGCACGCCGGTCGGCCGCGTCCATCGCCGTGCCATAGCTGGCCAGGCTGTCGGCCGAACCGATCATCGCCGCCAGCGGGGAGCGCAGGTCATGCGACACCGAAGAGAGCAGGGCCGAACGCAGCCGCTCGGTCTCGTTGCTCACGTGGGCCTGTTCCAGTTCGGCCACCAGCTGCGTGCGCAGCGCGGCCTGGGCGATGTCGTCGACCATGGCCTCGGCCAGCTGGCGCTGCTCGGGCAGCAGGCGGGCCTGCGCACCGGGCAGGTACAGCCCGGCTACGCCGACGGCGCGGTCTTCGCCATCCAGCAGCGGCAGGAACCACCACTGCGCGCCGGCCAGGGTATCGGTGAAGCGGCCGCTGGGCTGGCGATGGCGCAGGGCCCAGTCGGCGGCGGCCAGGTCGGTGTCGCCGGGCTGGGCGCCGCCGCCAGTGGCGGTGTCAGCGCCGATCCGCAGCCAGGCCGGCACGTCCATGGCCTGTTCCAGCGCCTGCCGGCCGGCCTGCGCCACCTCGCCGTTGCCGGCCGCGCTGGCCAGCTGCCGGCCCAGCTGCTGGCGTGCGCGCGCATGCCGGTTGGCCGCGCGCAGGGCGATCACCTGCATGCGCAGGCGCGAGGCCAGGCGCCCGGCCACCAGCGCGGCCGCCAGGAACAGGAAGACGGTGATCACGCCCTGCCGCGCGCCGATGGCGAAGGTGAAGCGCGGCGCGATGAACAGGAAGTTGTAGGCCAGGAAACACAGGATGGCTGCCATCACCGCCACGCTGGCACGGGTGCGTGCGGCCACCAGTACCACCGCCACGATGAACACCATCGACAGGTCGGCCATCCCCACCCAGCGTTCGCCCAGCCACGCCACGCCGCAGGCCAGCGCCGTGGCCAGCAGTGCCTGCAGCGGCTCGTGGCTGATGCCGCGCATCGGTGGCAGCAGGCCTTCGCGTCGCGCGCGCGCACGCGCCTGCGGCGTGCTGATGATCGTGATCTCGTAGTGCGCGCCGCGCTGGATCAGCTGCTGGGTCAGGGTGCGGTTGAACATCCGTGCCAGCGGCCGCTCGCGGGTCCGCCCCAGCACCAGCGTCGACACGCCGTTGTGCGCGGCATGGTCGAGCAGGGCATCGGCGATGCTCGAGCCATGCAGCAGTTCGGCGTCGCCGCCAAGCCGCCGGGCCAGCGCGAAGGCCGCATCGATCTCGCGCCGGGTCGCCTCGTCCTGGCGCCGGCCCTGCACGGTCACCACCGTCCACGGCGCATCGCGGCGTTCGGCGATGCGCCGCGCCACGCGCACCAGGTATTCGCTCTGGCCGCCGCCATCGATGGCCACCAGCACGCCGCGGCGCAGCGGCAGGTTGCCTTCGCCGCGGGCGGCGCGGGTTTCGCGCAGGCTGCTGTCGACCCGGTCGGCGGCCTCCTGCATCGCCAGTTCGCGCAGCGCGGTCAGGTTGGCCGGCGAGAAGAACGCCTGCAGCGCCTGCGCAGCCTGTTCGGGAACATACACCTTGCCCTGCTGCAGGCGCGCGATCAGTTCGCGCGGCGGCAGGTCCACCAGCACGATGTCATGCAGGCGGTCGAGCACGCCGTCGGGCACGGTTTCGCTCACCCGCACGCCGGTGATGCGCATCACCACATCGTTGAGGCTTTCCAGGTGCTGGATGTTGACCGTGGTCCAGACGTCGATGCCGGCGTCCAGCAGTTCCATCACGTCCTGCCAGCGCCGTTCATGGCGGCTGCCCGGCGCGTTGCGATGGGCCAGTTCGTCCACCAGCACCAGCGCCGGATGGCGCTCCAGCACCGCATCGAGGTCCATTTCCTGCAGGGCATGGCCGTGGTAGGCCACGCCCTTCAATGGCAGTTGCGGCAGGCCTTCCAGCAGGGCCTGGGTATCGACGCGGCCGTGGGTTTCCACCACCGCCACCACCAGGTCCACGCCCCGGCGCAGCTGTTCCTGCGCGCGGGTCAGCATGGTGTAGGTCTTGCCCACGCCCGGCGCCGCGCCCAGGAACACCGTCAGCTTGCCGCCGGCTTCGCGCTGCAGGCCTTCCACCAGGGCATCGGCCTGGCGGGTACGTGCATCATTCATCGCAGCTGCTGTCATGGCCGCCATTGTGCGCGCCGCCGGTGCAGGCTGGCATCACGGCGCCCGTGCAGCGTGGTCCAGGGCGAAGTTCAGGGTCACCACGTTCACCCGCGGCTGCCCGAACAGGCCCCACTGGCGGCCTTCGGTGTGCGCCTGCACCAGCGCCTGCACGCGCTTCACCGGCAGGCCGCGCGCACGCGCCACGCGCGCCACCTGCACCTGCGCGGCAGCCGGCGACAGCTGCGGGTCCAGGCCGGCGCCGGACTGGGTGACCAGGTCAGCCGGCACCTGCGCCGGACTCACGCCCTCGCGCGCTGCCACCGCAGCGGTGCTGGCCGCCACGCGCTCGGCCAGTGCCGGGTTGCTGCGGGCCAGGTTGGAACCGGCCGCGGCCATCGGGTCGTAGTTGGCCGCCGATGGGCGCGCCTGGAAGTAGCCATCGCCGGTGAACGGCTGCGCCAGCCACGCCGAACCACGCACCTGGCCACTGCCATCGCGCAGCAGGCTGCCTTCGGCCTGGGTCGGGTAGCTCAGGCCGGCGAACCCGGTGGCGATGCCGGCGTAGACCGCACCGGCCAGCAGCAGGGTGGCCAGGCCCAGGCCGATCGCCGGGCGCCAGGTGGCATCGTCCTGCAGGCGCGCCACGCGGGCCTCGGCCGCGTGTTCGCGGGGCAGGGAGGAAGAGGAGACAGAACGGTTCATGCGCCGGATACCAGGACAAGAAGGAGGTCGATGGCCTTGATCGCCGCGAACGGCAGCAGCACGCCCCCCAGGCCGTACACCAGCATGTTCCGGCGCAGCAGCGCGGTTGCGGTGGCCGGGCGGAAGCGCACGCCACGCAGGGCGAGCGGGATCAGGGCAGGAATCACCAGGGCGTTGAAGATCAGCGCTGCCAGTACCGCGTTGCGCGGGCTCGACAGCTGCATCACGTTCAAGGCGGCCATGGTCGGGACCGCAGCGGCAAACAGCGCCGGCAGGATCGCGAAGTACTTGGACACGTCGTTGGCCAGCGAGAAGGTGGTCAATGCGCCGCGGGTGATCAGCTGCTGCTTGCCCACTTCCACCACCGCCAGCAGCTTGGCCGGGTCCGAATCGAGGTCGACCATGTTGCCGGCCTCCTTCGCCGCCTGCGTGCCGGAGTTCATCGCCAGGCCGATGTCGGCCTGGGCCAGGGCCGGCGCGTCGTTGGTGCCGTCGCCGACCATCGCCACCAGGCGGCCACCGGCCTGCTCCTGGCGGATGCGTGCCAGCTTGTCTTCGGGGCGTGCCTCGGCGATGTAGTCATCCACGCCGGCCTCGGCCGCAATGGCCGCGGCGGTCAGCGGGTTGTCGCCGGTGATCATCACCGTGCGGATGCCCATCGCCCGCAGCTGCGCGAACTTCTCGCGCATGCCGTGCTTGACCACGTCCGACAGCTCGATCACGCCCAGCACGTGGCGGCCCTCGGCCACCACCAGCGGAGTGGCACCGTTGCGCGCCACCTGCTCGACGCGCCCGGCCAGCTCGGCCGGCACCGTACCGCCCAGCGCCTGCACGTGGTTGCGGATCGCATCCAGCGCGCCCTTGCGGATCTGGCGTCCATGTTCCAGGTCAACGCCGGACATGCGGGTCTGCGCGCTGAAGGCCAGGTAGTCGGCCTGCTCCGGTTCGGCGGTGGCGCAGCCCTGCTCGCGCGCCAGGCGCACGATCGACTTGCCTTCCGGCGTCGGGTCGGCCAGCGAAGAGAGCAGTGCCGCTTCGCGCAGCTGGCTGGCGTCGATGCCGGCCAGCGGGTGGAAGTGGCTGGCCTGGCGGTCGCCGTAGGTGATGGTGCCGGTCTTGTCCAGCAGCAGCACGTCCACATCGCCGGCCACTTCCACCGCCTTGCCCGACTTGGCCAGCACGTTGGCGGCCAGCGCACGGTTCATGCCGGCAATACCAATCGCCGGCAGCAGGCCACCGATGGTGGTCGGGATCAGGCACACCAGCAGCGCGATCAGCAGCAGCGGATCGACCTGCACGCCCACGGCCGCACCGATGGCCGGCAGGGTCGCCACCACCACCAGGAAGGTCAGCGTCATCGCTGCCAGCAGCAGGGTCAGCGCGACCTCGTTGGGGGTCTTCTGCCGGTTGGCCCCTTCCACCAGCGCGATCATCCGGTCCAGGAAGCTGTGGCCCGGCTCGGCGGTCACCCGCACGATGATCTGGTCGGACAGCACCTTGGTGCCGCCGATCACGCCGGAGCGGTCGGTACCGGCCTCGCGCAGCACCGGCGCCGATTCACCGGTCACCGCCGCTTCGTTGATGGTGGCCAGCCCCTGCACGATCTCGCCATCGGCCGGCACCAACTCACCGGCACTGACGATCACATGGTCGCCCGGGCGCAGCTCGGCGGCCGGCACCTGCGCTTCGGCGGCTCCCGGCTGCGGAGCGGCCAGGCGGCGCGCCACCAGGTCCTGGCGGGCCCGGCGCAGAGATGCGGCCTGGCCGCGGCCACGTGCCTCGGCCACGGCTTCGGCGAAATTGCCGAACAGCACGGTCACCAGCAGGATCGCGGTCACTGCCAGGCCGAAGCCCAGCGGCGCGTTGCCGGTCAGGGTGACGATGGCGGCGACGATCGTGCCGGCCATCACCACCGCCATCACCGGGCTGCGCACCAGGTGCATCGGAGCGAGCTTGCGCACCGCTTCGACCAGCGCACGGCGCAGGCCGGCGCCATCGAGCAGGGCAGGGCGGGAACTGCGGGAAGAACTTGCGTGGGTACTCATCAGGGTGTCCTTAGTGCAGTCCCAGGCTCAGGTGGTCGGCGATCGGGCCGAGTACCAGCGCCGGCATGAACTGCAGCACGGTCAGGATGACGATCACCGAGACCAGGGTCAGGGCGAAGGTCGGGGTTTCGATCTGCAGGCTGCCGGCAGACTCCGGTGCCTGGCGCTTGGCCGCCAGCTGTGCAGCTACCACCAGCGGGATGATCAGCAGCGGGAAGCGGCCCAGCAGCAGCACCAGCGAGCAGCTCAGGTTCCACCACGGCGTGGCGTCGCCCAGCCCTTCGAAGCCCGAGCCGTTGTTGGCATAAGCCGAGACGTACTCGTAGAAGACCTGGCTGATGCCATGGAAGCCGGGGTTGGAGGTGCCGGAAAGGCCGGGCACGGCCAGGGTGATCGCGGTGAACACCAGCAGGGTGATCGGCTGCAGCAGCACCAGCAGGGCCAGCAGGCGCACCTGCGGTGTTTCCAGCTTGCGGCCGAACAGCTCAGGCGTGCGCCCGGTCATCAACCCGGCCAGGAACACGCCCAGCAGCAGGTAGACGATGAACTGCTGCAGGCCGCAGCCGATACCGCCCCAGATCGCGCTGACCAGCATGTTGACCATCGCGATGCCACCGCTCAGCGGCGCCAGCGAATCGTGCATGCCGTTCACCGAGCCGTTGGAGACCTGGGTGGTCACTGCCGCCCACAGCGCGGTGCCGTCGGCGCCGAAGCGCACTTCCTTGCCTTCCATCAGCAGCGGCGTGGCCGCGCTGGCGCTGTGGCCCTCGCTCCACATCATCGCGCCGGTGGACAGCAGCGACATGCCGAGCATGCAGCTGAACACCAGCGCGCCGAAGCGGCGTCGGCCGGTGAACGCACCGATCATGAAGATCACCGACATCGGGATCAGCAGGATGCCCACCACCTCCAGCAGGTTCGACACCGGGGTCGGGTTCTCCAGCGGGAAGCTGCTGTTCGGGCCGTACCAGCCGCCGCCGTTGGCGCCCAGCTGCTTGGCCGCGACCATCGCCGCCACCGGGCCCAGCGGCAGTTTCTGCTGCGCCATGCCGGCGCTGGCGTCGATCGGCGTGGCCTGCGGGCCGCCGGCCATCGTCGAGGGCACGCCCTGGCTGGTCAGCAGCAGGGTCCAGACCAGGCACAGCGGCAACAGGAAGCGCACGCACAGGCGCACCACGTCCACGTAGTAGTTGCCCACCGGCACCTGCCGGTCGCCGCCGGCCGCGGGCGCCGCCACGGTCTGCGGCGCACGCGCGAACAGCGCCCGCAGCGTCGCCACCGCCAGCGCCAGGCCCATCATCGGCGTCACCACCTGGAGGCCGGTGATGCCGGTCATCTGCGAGAGGTAGGACAGCTGCGCCTGGCCCGAGTAGTGCTGCTGGTTGGTGTTGGTCAGGAACGAGATCATCGTGTGCAGCGCGGTGTCCCAGCGCATGTTCGGGATCTGGTCCGGGTTCAATGGCAGCCAGGCCTGGGTCATGAACACCGCCTGGGTCAGCACGGCCACCACCACGTTGCTCAGCACGAAGGCCAGCACGTAGCCGCGCCAGGACATCGAGCGCGCGGCATCCACGCCGAACAGCCGGTACAGCGGTTTTTCGATCCAGTGGAACAGCACGTCCACCTTCATCGGCGCGCCACGCATCACGCGCGCCAGGTACAGGCCCAGCGGCCAGGCCAGCAGCAGGCTGGCAGCAAGAATCACAAGCATCTCAGTCATGGCAGGCTCCGCTCAGAACGACTCGGGCCGCAGCACGACATAAAGGAGATAGGCGGCGGCAACCAGCACCAGCACGCCACAGAACAACGACAGCCAGGGGGACATGGGAAATGCGTCCTGGTGGAACCCCTCCACCTCAGGCCGCCATCGTCGTCCTGCCCCCCATAAACGCACTACGCGCCGGACGGGGCCGGCGCGTAAAGAGTGCATAAATTCGGTGGCCCGCCCCGTTGTAGTGCCGAGCCCATGCTCGGCAGGCCGTCGGTTGTAGAGCCGAGCCCATGCTCGGCTCCACGGCAGATCAGCCAGCCCTCAACCGCCCGGGGCCATGCCCTTCAGTTCGCGGTAGCGCTGCAGGCTGGCGTCGATCTCGGCCTTCAGCGTCACCTGCTGCTGCTCGAAGCTGGCCTGCAGGCGCTGCTGTGCCTGCAGCTGGGCATGGCGCTGGCGGATCGCCTCGGCCTGCGTGTCACTCACCTTGCCGCCGGCCAGCTCGCGATCGCCCGCCGCCCCCAGCAGGGTCACCAGCGAATCCCGCAGGCTGGTGACGTTGTAGCGGGCGGTGCTCAGGTTGTTGTCGAGCACCTCCTGGCGCTCGTTGAACACCTTGCGCAGTGCATCCTCGCTGCCGTAGGTGGACAACATGGCCTGCTCGGTACGCTGCTTGGTCTGCGCTGCCATCTGGTCCAGCTGCGCCTGCGCCGCCACGGTGGCGGCAGCGGCGCGTTCGGCGTCGGTCAACGCGCGCTGTACCTGCGCGTTGCGCACGCCGCTGTTGGCATTGAACTCCTCACGGGCGTTGTTGACCGCGTCGGCCGGCAGCGAATCGCTGCAGATCCGCTCCTTGCCCTCGTTCCAGCAGTACAGCTTCTTTCCCGGCGCGCCGGACTGGGCCAGCAGGCTGGCCGGCAGCGCCAGCAGCAGGCTGGTGGCAACGATGGCAGGAACTCGGAACATGCGACCTTCCCCTGGGTCAGCGTGCGGAACGGACGCCGTACTGGGCCCGATAGGCTTCCAGCGGCTGCCGGTAGCCCACAAGTTCCGGGTTTCCGGAGGCGAAATCAAGCAGGTCGGCCAGGGTCGCCACGGCGATCACCGGGATGCCGGCTTCTTCGGCCACGGCCTGCGCGGCCGAGCGCGGGTCGGCTTCCGAGGCGATTTCCTGCCGGTCCAGCGCCACCACGATGCCGGCCGGGATGCCGCCCGCAGCGCGGATGATGGCCAGGGCTTCGCGGATGGCGGTGCCAGCGGTGATCACGTCGTCGACGATCAGCACGCGCTTGCCGGTCAGGTCAGCGCCGATCAGCTGGCCGCCTTCACCGTGGTCCTTCACTTCCTTGCGGTTGAACGACAGCGGCAGGTCGCGGCCACGCTGGGCCAGCTCGCAGGCCATCGCGGTGGCCAGCGGGATGCCCTTGTAGGCCGGGCCGAACACCACGTCGTACTTGATTCCGCTGGCGTCGATGGCGTCCGAATAGCAGGCGCCCAGCTGGGACAGCAGCGAGCCGGAGTCGAAACGACCGGCATTGAAGAAATAGGGGCTCAGCCGGCCGGACTTGAGGGTGAACTGGCCGAAGCGCAGGGCGTCGGCGGTCAGGGCCAGCTGCAGGAAACGGTGGCGGTGGTCGCTCATCAAACTCGATTCGTCTTCATTTGGAGCACAAATCCTAATCCAGCTGGGCGTTCCGCGCTCGCCTGGGACCCTGTGAAGGCCCTGCCGGGCCCGGCCGGCGGGCTGCGCGGGCCGCCGGGCAACCGGTATGCTTGCCCGGTTTCCCGCCGTAGGTTCATCCGCATGCGCATCATCAGCTTCAACGCCAATGGCATCCGCTCGGCCGCCACCAAGGGCTTCCTCGACTGGTTCCGGGCCCAGGACGCCGACGTTCTGTGCATCCAGGAGACCAAGGCACAGGAGGACCAGCTCACCGATCCGATGTTCCGCCCCGACGGCCACCACTGCTTCTACCGCGACGCCATCACCAAGAAGGGCTACAGCGGCGTGGCGATCTACAGCAAGCGCGAGCCGGACCAGGTCATCACCTCGCTGGGCTGGGCGCCGTTCGACGACGAAGGCCGCTACATCGAGGCCCGTTTCGGCAATCTCAGCGTGGTCTCCTTCTATATCCCGTCCGGCAGCTCGGGCGACCTGCGCCAGGGCTTCAAGTTCGAAGTGATGGAATGGCTGCGGCCGATCCTGGAGGAGTGGGCGCGCAGCGGCCGCGACTACGTCCTGTGCGGCGACTGGAACATCGTCCGCTCGGCGCTGGACATCAAGAACTGGAAGTCCAACCAGAAGAATTCCGGCTGCCTGCCCGAAGAGCGCGACTGGCTCAACGGCCTGTGTGCCGACCACGGCCAGGCCACCGACGTGGCCACCGGCCGCGGCTGGGCCGACGCCTACCGCCTGCTGCACCCCACCGGCGAGGATTACACCTGGTGGAGCAACCGCGGCGCGGCCCGCGCCAACAACGTCGGTTGGCGCATCGATTACCAGTTCATCACCCCCGGCCTGCGTGACCGCCTGCGCAGCTGCTCCATCTACCGCGACGAGCGCTTCTCCGACCACGCCCCGTTCACCGTGGACTACGACCTGTGAGCGAAGCCGCTGCAAAGCCCAGCTACAAAGGCTGGGCCGGGATCAAGCGCGCCTTCGGCACGCCCTCGGCCCTGACCATGGCCCTGCTGGGCTTCGGCAGCGGCCTGCCGTTCCTGCTGATCGCCTCGCAGACGCTTTCAACCCGCCTGCGTGATGTCGGCCTGGACCTGGGCAGCATCGGCCTGATCAGCCTGGCCAGCTTCTTCTACCTGCTCAAGTTCGTCTGGGCCCCGCTGCTGGACCGCTACGCGTTCCCGCTGCTGGCATTCCTCGGCCGCCGCCGCTCCTGGCTGCTGCTGTCGCAGGTGGCCGTGCTGATCGGCCTGGTCGCGCTGGCCTTCGTCCGCCCCGAACAGGGCGTGTGGCCGCTGGTGGCCTGGGTGCTGGTGGCGTCCTTCGCCGGCGCCACCCAGGATTCGGTGGTCGATGCCTACCGCATCGAGATCGCCCCGGAAACCGCACAGGCCGCGCTGGCTGCCACCTATACGCTGGGCTACCGCATCGGCCTGATCCTGGCCGGTGCCGGCGCGCTCTACCTGGCCCAGTTCGAAGGCTGGATCGTCGCCTACCTGGCCATGGCCGGGCTGATGCTGCTGCCGATCATCACCACCCTGGTGTGCCGCGAACCGGATCGCCCGGCGCAGGCCGTGCAGCGCCGGATCGACGTCGCCGAAGCCTTCATCAAGCCGATCACCAGCTTCTTCACCCACAACGGCATCGGCCTGGCGCTGGGCCTGCTGGCCTTCGTCGGGCTGTTCAAGTTCCCCGACCAGGTCATCGGCGTGATGGCCGGCCCGTTCTACCTGGATTCGGGCTTCGACAAGGCCGACATCGCCACCGTCTCCAAGCTGTTCGGCGTGTGGATGGGCATCGGTGGTGCCTTCCTTGGCGGTATCGCCGTGGCCGCCTTCGGCTTCCGCCGCATGCTGCTGGTGGCGGCGCTGGGCGTGGCCCTGTCCAACCTCGCCTTCCTGCTGATGGCGCACAACCCGGGCCAGCTGTGGGCGTTCTACGCCGCGCTCAGCGCCGACAACCTGTTCCAGGGCTTCGCCGGCACCGTGCTGGTGGCCTTCATGTCCTCGCTCACCGACCGCAACTTCACCGCCACCCAGTACGCCCTGCTGGTGTCGCTGGCCAACCTGCCGGGCAAGTTCGTCGGCGGCGTGTCGGGCTATATCGTCGAAGCCAGCTCCTACAGCACCTTCTTCATGCTCAGCGCGGTCACCGTGGTACCGACCCTGCTGCTGCTGGCCTGGCTGTGGCCGCGCATCCACGACCGCAGCGCCCCGTGATTGCCTGACTGCGCAACCTGCGGGATGATCGCCCGGGACGCGCCGAGGGGGCGGTGCCTTGCGAACGGGGAGTGAGCATGGCCGATGTAGTGCTGCGGGACGTGGACCCGCTGCTGTATGAACGTATCCGAAGGGTGGCCGTGGCGCGCGGCTGGAGCCACGAGCAGGCCTGTTCGGTGCTGCTCGAACAGGGCCTGCTGAGCAGCGAGCTGGAGGTCCGCTCCGGCTTCGGCGATCCCGAAGTGGACGCCCTGTCAGCGGCGATCGCCGCCCTGCAGGCCATGCCGGCGGGGCAGGGCTTCCGGTAGATCCACGCCATGCGTGGATGGCGCCGACGGGGTAGCGCCGGGCCACGCCCGGCCGATGGCATCACCTCACGCCAGATGGATCGCCCCGAGAATCCGCGGCCCTTTCGCCCCGGTCACGCTCGGCAGGTTGCCGGCCAGCCCATCCATCGTCCGCTGTGCCAGCCAGGCAAAGCCCATCGCCTCCACATACTCCGGGTCCAGCCCATGCACGGCGCTGGATTCCACTGCCACGCCCGGCAGCAGTGCCGCCAGCCGGCGCATCAGCTGCCGGTTGTGCACGCCGCCGCCGCAGACCAGCACCCGGCGGGTCTCCGGCTGCTGGGCCAGCAATGCATCGGCCACGGTCACCGCGGTCAGTTCCAGCAGGGTGGCCTGCACATCGGCGGCGGCGTACTCGCCTTCGCCCATGCGCGCCTCGGCCCAGGCCAGGTGGAACTGCTCGCGGCCGGTGCTCTTGGGCGGCGGCAGGTCGAACCACGGGTCCGCACGCCAGCTGGCCAGCAGCGGTGCATCCACCGCACCACTGGCCGCATAGGCCCCGTCGGCATCGAAGGTGCGGCCGGTATGGCGCTGGCACCAGGCATCCATCAGCGCATTGGCCGGGCCGGTGTCGAAGCCGCGCGGCACGCCCTGCCGGGGGATCAGGGTCAGGTTGCCGATGCCACCCAGGTTGAGCACCGCGCGGTCCTCGCCGGCCGTGCCCAGCATCGCCAGGTGGAAGGCCGGCATCAACGGCGCCCCATGGCCGCCAGCGGCCACGTCGCGGCGGCGGAAATCGGCCACCGTGGTGATCCCGGTCAGTTCGGCAATGCGGTTGCCATCGCCCAGCTGCACGGTGAAGGCCGGGTCAGCCAGCGGCCGGTGGCGCACGGTCTGCCCGTGCGAGCCGATCGCCCGCACCTGCCCGCGGTCCACGCCGGCCTCGTCCAGCAGCTGGTTGGCGGCGGCGGCGAAGTTGATCGCGATGCGCGCATCCAGTTCGCCCAGCTCCTCCACCGACTCCAGCGGACCGCCTTCGCCCAGCGCCACCAGCCGTGCGCGCAGCACCGGCTCCCAGCGGGCCGTCAGGCCACGCACGAAGCGGCAGCCGCCGCTGGCGGGGAACTGCACCAGCGCGGCATCGATGCCATCGGCGCTGGTGCCTGACATCAGGCCAAGGTAAAGGGGGGCATCAACGTCGACGGTCGTGTTCATGGCGGGCATAAAAAAAGGACGCGGCAAGCTTGGGCTGCCGCGTCCTTCCTCGTCAACGCAGCGCGGGTCAGCCGCGCTTGTGGCTGCTGCCCGGCTTGGCCTTGGCGCTGGCCACCTCGGTCGGCGCGGCCTCGCGGCTGCTCGGGGCCGGGCTGGCCTCGGCGTAGATCAGCTTCTCCATGCCCTGGATACGGGCCATGGCCGGCGCGGTCTGCGCACGGAAGGCCACCAGTTCGGCGCCCTTCAGCGGTTCCGGCGGCGGCATGGTCACCGTCAGCGGATTGCGGTGCTCGCCGTTCACGCGGAATTCGTAGTGCAGGTGCGGGCCGGTGGCCAGGCCGGTCGAACCGACATAGCCGATCACCGTGCCCTGGGCTACGCGCTGGCCGGTCTTGATGTTGGCAAAGCGCGACATGTGCCCGTACAGGGTGGTGTGGCCGCGGCCATGGTCGAGGATGACCACGTTGCCGTAGCCGCGCTGCACGCCGGCAAACTGCACGCGGGCGTCGCCGGCGGCCATGATCGGCGTACCGGTGCGCGCGGCGTAGTCCACGCCCTTGTGCATGCGCATCTTGCCCAGCACCGGGTGCTTGCGCGCGCCGAACGTCGAGCTCAGCCGCGCGAACGGGATCGGCATGCGGATGAAGCTCTTCTTCAGCGAACGGCCGTTGAGGTCGTAGTACTCCGACTTGCCACCGCGCTCGAAGCGGAAGCCCGAGTAGGTCTTGCCACCGGTGGTGAAGGTCGCCGCCAGGATCTTGCTGGTGTCGACCTTCTCGCCTTCGCGCCAGGTCTCGTCCATCACCACGCTGAAACGGTCGCCCGGCTGCAGGTCCTTGGAGAAGTCGATGTCGTACTTGAAGATGTCGTCGGTCATCGTCGCGATCGCCGACGGCGACAGCCCGGCCCGGCGGGCCGCGGCATACAGCGAGCTGGTGATCTCGCCGCTGGTGACCACCGTGCGCGTGGAGGTCTCGCGCTTGGTCACCTTTTCCTTGATGTCATCGCCGGCCAGGCTCAGTTCCACCCGGTTGTCGCCATCGCGGTCGAAGCGGATGCTGCGCAGGTCGCCCGAGAGCGGCATGTCGAAGGCGATCTCGGCCCCGGGGCGCAGCTTGGTCAGCGAATCACGCGCGCCCGGATGGTCCAGCACCCGGTGCAGGGTGCTGGCCGGGATGCCGGCCTGGTCGAACAGATCGCTCAGGGTCTGCCCGCGCTGCACCCGCAGCACCTGCCAGCTGTCGCCCGGGGTCTGCTGCTGGCGTGCCAGCGACAGCGGCGGCAAGGGCAGGGCCAGGCTGGTGTGGCTTTCCTGATAGGGCGAATCGATGGTGTGCGAGAAACCCGGCACGATCGTCGCCACCAGGGCGCCGATGGTGGCGAACAGGCTCGCGTGCACCCAATGGCGACGCGTCCAGCGTTCATTGAATGCGGCGGGGAGGTGCTGCCTGAGCTTCCGGTGCAGGGCGTTGTCGTGCAGGACGTGGAGACGTTCCTGGAAGCGCTGCTTGCGTGCGCGCCCTTGTTCGGAATTTTGCATCAGTGGTTTTTTCCTGCGGCCCGGGAGCGCGGGCCTGATCGCCGGTTACCATAGACACCTGAGAAAACCGCGTCAAACCCTTGTGCCTATTGGCTTTTGTGAAGCCGGATGGGTTAACTTGGCGTTAACACCCCACACAAGAAACGGCATAGCCGGGAGTAGTCACCGTGTCCTCGATTGAAGAAGCCCTTGCCCTGATCGGCCGTGGTGCCGACGAGATCCTCAAGATCGAGGATCTGCGTGCGCGCCTGCAGGAAGGCCGTCCGCTGCGGATCAAGGCTGGCTTCGACCCCACCGCGCCCGACCTGCACCTGGGCCACACCGTGCTGCTCAACAAGCTGCGCCAGTTCCAGGACCTTGGCCACCAGGTCATTTTCCTGATCGGCGACTTCACCGGCATGATCGGCGACCCGTCCGGCAAGAGCCTGACCCGCAAGCCGCTCAGCCGCGAGGACGTGCTGGCCAACGCCCGTACCTATGAGGAGCAGGTCTTCAAGGTGCTGGACCGCGAGAAGACCCAGGTGCGCTTCAACTCGGAGTGGTTCAGCACGATGGGCGCGGCCGACATGATCCGCCTGGCCAGCCAGCACACCGTAGCCCGCATGCTCGAGCGCGACGATTTCGCCAAGCGCTACGCCGCCCAGCAGTCCATCGCCATCCACGAGTTCCTGTACCCGCTGGTGCAGGGCTACGATTCGGTGGCCCTGGAAGCGGACGTCGAACTTGGCGGTACCGACCAGAAGTTCAACCTGCTGATGGGCCGCGGCCTGCAGGAACACCACGGCCAGAAGCCGCAGGTGGTGCTGACCATGCCGCTGCTGGAAGGCCTGGACGGCGTCAACAAGATGTCCAAGTCGCTGGGCAACTACATTGGTATCAGCGAACCGGCCATCGAGATCGTCACCAAGACCATGAAGGTCGACGACACCCTGATGTGGCGCTGGATCGAGCTGCTGTCCTTTGACATCAGCCAGGCCGAAGCAGTTTCGCTGCGTGAAGCGGTCGCCGCCGGCACTCTCAACCCGCGCGTGGTCAAGCTGCGCCTGGCGCGTGAACTGGCCACCCGTTTCCACGACGCGGCTGCGGCTGACCAGGCCATTGCTGGCTGGGAAGCGGCGGTGACCGGGCAGGGCGACATCACCCAGCTGCCGCTGCAGGACGTGGCCATTCCCGCCGAAGGCCTGCGTATTGCCGCTCTGCTGACCGCTGCCGGGCTGACCCCCAGCAACTCCGAGGCCAACCGCAAGCTCAAGGAGCGCGCGGTGAAGGTGGACGGTGAAGTGGTCGAGGATGGACAGCAGGTCCTGCAGCCCGGCTTCGAAGGCCTGCTGCAGGTAGGCAAGCGCACCTTCGCCCGCGTGCGCCTGGTTGCTGCCTGACACCTCCCTTATAGAGATGTAGAGCCGAGCCCATGCTCGGCTGCTCCTCGCGGAATGCCTCCACGGGCGTGATGGATGAACGGATGCAACATCCGTTGAAAAAAATCGCCACACCCCCTTCACAAACCCTGTGAATGGGGGCATACTTCTCCTCCCCCGTCGCAGGGGTCGCCACCAAGGGGCTTCAGCGACAACAGGGCCCCAGCACCGCCGAACGAGATGATCGAACGAAGGTGTTGACGGACTGAAAAAGTCTGGCATAATGGGCGGCTCGCTTCGAAGGAAACTTCGCAGCACACGGGAACGGCGCTGAGGCCACTTCCCCGGATCTTTGAAAGTATGCGCAGGTATCTTGTGAAGGCGCCTGCAGGAAGGATGACTGTCCATCTTGCAGACGTTTGA
>NZ_JBYSZR010000044.1:0-25986 GCF_058787375.1 Stenotrophomonas sp. FW305-3-2-15-E-LB1 | reverse complement strand
ACACGCCGTAAACCCGTCCATGGGGGCTCGTAGGCGCCATCCATGGCGCCTGCGGTCCTGCAAGCCCACACCGCCCCGCCCAACCCGCAGCAGTCCAGGACCGCTGTTGCTCTGGCTCTGGCTCTGGCCGTTGCCCTGGCCTCTGCGGGTGCCGGGCGCCGCCCGTCCAAAGACCCTCCCCCCGGTTCCGGTACAATGTCGGGCCCGTTTCCCAACTACGGTTCCCCGGACATGATGGTCCTCGAGGGCGCGCCCGCCCTGTCGCTGTTCCGCCGCGAACGCCTTGAATCCCGCCTGCAGTCCATCGCTCCCTCCCTGCGCATCAGCGGTGCCTGGCACGTCTACTTCGTCCAGCCCGAAGGCACGGCCACCCCCGACGTGGCCACCCTGTGCCGCATCCTGGAAGCCCAGCCGCAGGCCGAGGCCGTCGCCGACGGCGCCGTCAGCCGCATCGTCGTGCCCCGCCTGGGCACCCTGTCGCCCTGGTCCAGCAAGGCCACCGAACTGGTCCGCGGTGCCGGCCAGCCGGTCAGCCGGGTCGAGCGCGGCCTGCGCATCGATGTGCAGGGCTGGCCGACCGATGCCGCCGCCCAGCAGGCGCTGGTCAAGGCCCTGCATGACCCGATGACGCAGTCGGTGCTGGAGACCGTGCAGCAGGGCCAGGCCCTGTTCACCACGCCGGCCCGGGGTGAACTGGAACGCGTGCCGGTGGACCAGCTGGAGGCCGCCAACCGGCGCCTCGGCCTGGCCATGGCCCAGGACGAGATCGACTACCTGCGCGAACGCTTCACCGCGCTGGGCCGCTCGCCGTCCGACGTCGAACTTATGATGTTCGCGCAGGCCAACTCCGAACACTGCCGCCACAAGATCTTCAACGCCAGCTGGACCATCGACGGCCAGGAACAGGACCGTTCGCTGTTCCGGATGATCAAGAACACCCACCAGCAGACCCCACAGCACACGCTCAGCGCGTACAGCGACAATGCCGCGGTGATCGAAGGCCACCCGGCCTCGCGCTACCGCCCCGATCCGGCCAGCGGCGAGTACCGCCGCGAACCGCAGGTGCCCAGCGCCTTCCAGATCAAGGTGGAAACGCACAACCACCCGACCGCGATCGCGCCGTTCCCGGGCGCCTCGACCGGCAACGGTGGCGAGATCCGCGACGAAGGCGCAACCGGTCGCGGCGGCAAGCCGAAGGCCGGCCTGAGTGGTTTCTCGGTCTCGCACCTGCGCATTCCCGAGCTGCCGCAGCCGTGGGAAGCGCCGCGCGCGCTGAACCCGCGCATGGCGCCGGCGCTGGAAATCATGACCGACGGCCCGCTCGGCGGCGCCGCGTTCAACAACGAGTTCGGCCGCCCGAACCTGCTCGGCTACTTCCGCAGCTTCGAGCTGCCGGAAGGCGCCGATCTGGTGCGTGCGTACGACAAGCCGATCATGCTGGCCGGCGGCCTCGGCGCGATCGATCGCATCCAGGTCGACAAGATCCCGCTGCAGGCCGGTGATGCGGTCATCGTGCTGGGTGGCCCGGCGATGCTGATCGGCCTGGGCGGTGGTGCCGCCAGTTCGGTGGCCTCCGGCGAAAGCGCCGAGGACCTCGACTTCGCCAGCGTGCAGCGCGACAACCCGGAAATGGAACGCCGCTGCCAGGAGGTCATCGACCGCTGCGTGGCGATGGGCACCAACAACCCGATCAAGTTCTTCCACGACGTCGGTGCCGGTGGCCTGTCCAACGCCATCCCCGAACTGCTGCACGACTCCAATGTCGGCGGCGTCATCGACCTGGGCAAGGTGCCCACCGATGACCCCTCGCTGTCGCCGATGCAGCTGTGGTGCAACGAGTCGCAGGAACGCTACGTGCTGGGCGTGGCGCAGGAGCGCCTAGCCGAGTTCGCCGCGCTGTGCGCCCGCGAGCGCTGCCCGTTCGCCGCCGTCGGCGTGGCTACCGCCGAGGAACACCTGGTGGTGGCCTACGGCGCCGTGCCCGGCCACACCCCGGCCGATGCACCGATCGACCTGCCGATGGACGTGCTGTTCGGCAAGCCGCCGAAGATGCACCGCGACACCGCGCACCCGCCGGCACCGCGCTGGCCGGCGCTGAAGACCGGTGGCCTGGACCTGCAGGAAGCCGGCCTGCGCGTGCTCGCGCATCCGACCGTGGCCTCGAAGAACTTCCTGGTCACCATCGGCGACCGCAGCGTCGGCGGCCTGACCGCACGCGAACAGATGGTCGGCCCCTGGCAGCTGCCGGTGGCCGACGTGGCCATCACCCTGGCCGACTTCGACGGCGTGGCAGGCGAAGCCATGTCGCTGGGCGAGCGCACCCCGCTGGCCCTGCTCGACGCCGCCGCCTCGGCACGCATGGCGGTCGGCGAAGCGCTGACCAACCTGTGCGCGGCGCCGGTCGACGCGCTGGATGAAATCAAGCTGTCGGCGAACTGGATGGCCGCCGCCGGCCACCCGGGCGAAGACGCGCTGCTGTACGACGCGGTGAAGGCCGTGGGCATGGAACTGTGCCCGCAGCTGGACATCAGCATCCCGGTGGGCAAGGACTCGCTGTCGATGCAGGCGCAGTGGCACGACCAGGGCGAAGCCCACAAGAGCGTGTCGCCGGTGTCGCTGGTCATCTCGGCGTTCGCGCCGGTGGCCGACGTGCGCCAGCAGCTGACCCCGCTGCTCGACCGCGACGTGGACAGCGAGCTGTGGCTGATCGGCCTCGGTGCCGGCAAGCAGCGCCTGGGCGGTTCGATCCTGGCCCAGGTGCATGCCGACCATGGCGACCTGCCGGCGTTTGCCGGTGCCGCACCGGACCTGGATGACCCGCAGCGCCTGCGTGGCTTCTTCGAACTGATCCGTGATGCGCGCCAGGCCGGCCTGCTGCTGGCCTACCACGACCGCAGCGATGGCGGTGCCTTCGCCGCGCTGTGCGAAATGGCCTTCACCTCGCGCCTGGGCCTGGACATCACCCTCGATGCCTGGGGCGATGATCCGTTCCGCAGCCTGTTCAACGAAGAGCTGGGCGCGGTGGTGCAGATCGCCCGCGAAGACCGTGCGGCCTTCGCCGACCTGGTCGAGCGCCATGCACTGATCGAATGCGCGCAGCGCATCGCCAAGCCGACCACTGCACCGGTGGTGCGCGTGTCGCTGGGCGGCGAAAACCTGGCCGAGTGGCGCTGGGAAGCGTTGTTCGATGCCTGGTGGTCGGTCACCCATGCCATGCAGAAGCGCCGTGACAACCCGGACAATGCCGATGCCGAGCGTGACGTCGCCCGCGCCTTCAACGCGCCGGGCCTGAAGCCCAGGCTCAGCTTCGACCTCAACGAGGACGTGGCTGCGCCGTTCATCAGCACCGGCGCGCGTCCTCGCGTGGCCGTGCTGCGCGAACAGGGCGTCAACGGCCAGATCGAAATGGCCAACGCCTTCGAACGTGCCGGCTTCAGCGCTTTCGACGTGCACATGAGCGACCTGATCGAAGGCCGCGTGGCGCTGCAGGACTTCGCCGGCCTGGTGGCCTGCGGTGGCTTCAGCTACGGCGACGTGCTCGGTGCCGGCCGCGGCTGGGCGACCTCGATCCTCGAGCGCAGCGCGCTGCGCGATGCCTTCGCCGCGTTCTTCGCCCGCGAAGACAGCTTCGCCCTGGGCGTGTGCAACGGCTGCCAGATGATGAGCCAGCTGAAGGACATCATCCCCGGTGCCAAGCACTGGCCGCAGTTCCGCCGCAACGCCAGCGAGCAGTTCGAAGCCCGTACGGCGCTGCTGGAAGTGGTGGAGTCGCCGTCGATCCTGCTGCGTGGCATGGCCGGTTCGCGCCTGCAGGTGGCGGTGGCGCATGGCGAAGGCCAGGCCGTGTTCGACAACACCGTGGACCAGGCGACCGCCCGCGTGGCGCTGCGCTACGTCGATGGCAACGGCAACGTCGCCAGCCAGTACCCGCTGAACCCGAACGGTTCGCCGGACGGCATCACCGGCCTGACCAGCACCGACGGTCGCGTCACCATCATGATGCCGCATCCGGAACGCACCCCGCGCGCGCTCAACCTGAGCTGGGCCCCGGCCGAGTGGCAGGGTGACTCGCCGTGGATGCGCATGTTCCGCAACGCGCGGGTGTGGTGCGGCTGACGGCGTATCCGCCGCGCAGGCTGCAGTGCGATGAAGTACGGAAAACCCGGCAGGCGACTGTCGGGTTTTTCTGTATATGGGCAGAAAATCCTGCCGCAGCCATCAGTTACATGCATTTACATGGCGCCGACATTTCGTCACATGCAAATAACAAAATCGCCGAATAAATAGGCGGAAAAGTGAACTGGTTCACGGCAATTGCATTTTCTGCGTCAAAGTCTTGACGACCCGGAAAGTTCCCGTTAACACTTGGGGCCTGTTTCAAATCTGTTCATACCGCAGTAACCGCACGTCGCTTGCGCTCGGTTTTCTGTCGCTGCGCGGCGTTCGGCAATACCCGCAGTAAATCACGCGAATAACGCCCCCAGGGGACGTTGGACCAGAAGGTCCGGCGCTGGCGTTGCTTTGCCCAAAACCAGTCCAAAAAATCAGGAGCCGTACCGATGAATCGGATTTATCGCAAGGTCTGGAACAAAGCGTTGGGTCAGTTGGTGGTGGCCTCGGAACTGGCCTCTTCCGACACGCGCGGCGGGGTCGTCGACCAGCGTCGCGATGCCGACCACGTACGGCCGGTGACGCTGGCCGCGGCCCTTGCCCTGGCCATGGGACTGGGAGGCTCAGGCCTCGCCGCCGCGCAGTCGGTGGAAGTGGGTGGCAACGCCAACTGCGTGACCCTCAGCAGCAGCCTGATCGACCAGTGCGTGGTTGACGGCAGCGCCAATGCCAGCGGCCGCAACGCCGTGGCCGTGGGCACCGGCAGCACCGCCAGCGCCGCCAACAGCGTCGCCCTGGGAGCCGGCTCCAACGCCAACCGCGCCAACACCGTGTCGGTCGGCGCAACGGGCAACGAACGACAGATCACCAACGTCGCCGCAGGCACGGCGGCCACCGATGCGGTCAACCGCGCCCAGCTCGACGCCCAGGCGCAGGCCACCCAGGCCGCGCTGGCCGCCGCCGCCGCGCAGGGCAGCCGCTACTTCAAGGCTGACGGCGCTGGTGATGACAGCGATGCGGCGCAGATCGATGGCGAAGGCGCACTGGCCGCCGGCGCTTCGGCGACCGCCGATGGCGATGACACCACGGCGCTCGGCCACAACGCGCAGGCGACCGCGGACAGCGCCACCGCCGTTGGCGCGCAGGCGCAGGCCTCGGGCAGTGGCAGCACCAGCGTCGGCGCAGGCAGCACCGCCAGCGGCACCGCGTCGGCCAGCTTCGGCGTCGGTGCCGAAGCCAGCGGCGGTTACAGCACCGCACTGGGCGGCCTGTCCAACGCTTCGGCCTTCAACGCAACGGCGGTCGGCAATGCGGCCAACGCCACCGGCTCCAACAGCGTGGCCGTCGGCGGCGATGCCGAAGCCAGCGGCGCGTACAGCACCGCCACCGGCCAGGGCAGCCTGGCCACCGGCACCAACTCGGTCGCCGTGGGTGGCGCACTGTTCGGCCTGCTGCCGACCGAAGCCTCGGGCGATTACTCCACCGCCGTCGGTGGCGGCGCGTGGGCACCAGGCACCAATGCCACCGCATTGGGCAACGCCGCAGAAGCTCAGGGCGCCAACAGCGTGGCACTGGGTGCCGATTCGATTGCCGAGCGTGACAACACCGTCTCCGTCGGTGGCGCCGGCAACACGCGCCAGATCACCAACGTCGCTGCCGGTACCGAAGGCACCGACGCGGTGAACAAGGACCAGCTGGACGAGGTCGCCGCGACCGCAGAAAACACCCGCAAATACTTCCAGGCCAGCGGCAGCGAGGACAGCGATGCCGGCGCCCTGGCAGAAGGCGACAGCGCGCTGGCGGCCGGTGAAGCGGCCAATGCCATCGGCGATGGCGCCACCGCGCTCGGCGGCGGTGCGACCGCCATCGCGGCGCAGGCGACCGCACTCGGCTACAACAGCCTGGCCACCGGCGAGAATGCCTCGGCCGTCGGCACCAACGCGCAGGCCAGCGGCAGCGACAGCGCCGCACTGGGCAGCGGTGCGGTGGCCAGTGAAACCAGCACCACCGCCACCGGCGCCGGCGCACAGGCAACCGCGGTCTACAGCACTGCCAACGGTGCCGAAGCCGTCGCCAGCGGCGCACAGTCGTTGTCCAGCGGCTTCCGCGCAGCGGCCTCGGCCGACGGTGCAACCGCCGTCGGCGGTTACAGCGAAGCCAGTGGCCGGCTGGGTTCGGCACTGGGCTACGGCACCGTCGCCAGCGGCGCCAACAGCACTGCCGCCGGCGTGTTCGCCACCGCGACCGGTGCCGGTGCGGTCGCCGTGGGTGAAGCCAGCGAAGCGACCGGCGACGAGAGCGTCGCCATCGGCGGCAGCACCTACTTCGGCCTGATCACCTCGCGCGCCAGCGGTTACGGTGCATCGGCCTATGGTGCCGGCGCATGGGCCACCGAAGACTATGCAACGGCCATCGGCTGGAACGCCTGGGCCGATGGCGCGCAGTCCACCGCGCTCGGCGCCAGCGCCACCGCCAATGGCAGCAACAGCGTCGCCCTCGGTGCGGCCTCGCAGGCCGACCGTGACAACACCGTGGCCGTCGGCAGCGACGGCAACGAACGCCAGGTGACCCATGTCGCCGCAGGTACCGAAGACACCGACGCGGTGAATGTCGGCCAGCTGAAGGACGTGGCTGCGGTGGCCGACACCACCGCCAAGCGCTTCCAGGCTACCGGCAGCAGCAACAGCGATGCCGGTGCACTGGCCGACGGCGATGACGCACTGGCCGCCGGTGAGGCCGCCAATGCCATCGGCAACGGCACCACCGCAGTCGGTGCCGGCGCGACCGCCGTCGCCCAGAACGCCACCGCGGTGGGCAACAACGCGCTGGCCAGCGGCCAGAACAGCGCCGCCTTCGGCAACAACGCACAGGCCGCCGGCCCGGGCAGCGTGGCCGTGGGTGGTGCCGCCGTCGATGAAGCAGGCAACCCGCTGATCACCAGCGGTGGCGTGCCGGTGGAAACCGGTGCGACCAGTGCCGGTGTCGGTGGTACCGCCGTCGGCGCCAGTGCCGAAGCCAGTGGCTTCGCGGCATCTTCGTATGGCGTCGGTGCCTATGCGGCCGGCGCACAGTCCTCCGCGTTCGGTGCAGTGGCCAACGCGGTCGGTGATTACTCCACCGCCGTGGGCACGCAGAGCAACGCCACCGGCACCAGCAGCGTGGCCGTCGGTGGCCCGGCCGACCTGATCCCCGGCCTGGGCTTCTTCGTGCAGACCCAGGCCAGCGGCGAAGCCGCCACCGCCGTCGGTGCCGGTGCCATCGCCAGCGGCGATTACGCCGTCGCCAACGGCAGCCTGACCGAAGCCTCCGGTGCCGAGTCGGTGGCCGTGGGCTACTTCGCCTATGCGCCCGGCGAGAACGCCAGTGCGCTGGGTGCACAGACCTGGGCCAGCGGCGCGCAGAGCACCGCCGTGGGCTACTACGCCACCGCGCGGGGCGCCAACAGCGTCGCCCTCGGTGCCAACTCCGAAGCGGTGCGCGACAACAGCGTGGCCGTCGGCAGCGACGGCAACGAACGGCAGGTCACCCACGTGGCCGCCGGTACCGAAGACACCGATGCGGTGAACAAGGGCCAGCTCGATGCGGTGGCCAGCACGGCAGACACCACCGCGCGCTTCTTCCAGGCGCAGGGCGAGGAGGGCAGCGATGCCGGTGCCTACGCCGAAGGCGAAGGTGCGGTGGCGGCCGGTTCGGCCAGCAATGCGATCGGCGCAGGCGCGCTCGCACAGGGCGCGGGCGCGGGTGCCATCGGCGCCGATACCGTCGCCCTGGGCCGCAACACCTTCGCCAATGGCGACGGTGCGGTTGCCATCGGTGGCCTCGGCCAGGCCTACGACGAGTACAACCAGCCGCTGCTGGATGACGAAGGCAATCCGGTGCTGGTCGGCACCACCGCCTCGGCCGGCTCCACTGCCGTGGGCAATGCCGCGCTGGCCACCGGCGCCAGCAGCAGCGCGTTCGGCACGGCGGCGCAGGCCACCGGCGACAACAGCTTCGCTGCTGGCGGCAAGTCGCGCGCCAACGGCAGCTATGCCGTCGCCATCGGCGACAGCGCCTTCGCCAAGGCCGACGACAGCACCGCCGTCGGCGGTTACAGCACCGCCAGCGAAGAAGGTGCCACCGCCTTCGGTGCCGGCGCGTGGGCCACCGGCACCAACGCCTCGGCCTTCGGCCCGGCGGCCTGGGCCAGTGCCAATGGCGCGACTTCCATCGGCTACAACAGCTGGGCCAACGGCGTCAGCTCCACCGCGGTCGGCCGCGGCGCCTTCAGCTACGGGGATTACAGCCTGGCACTGGGCTTCCAGGCACTGGGCAACAGCATCAACAGCATCGCGGTGGGCACCAATACCGTGGCCGATGGCGAAAGCGCCATCGCCATCGGTGCCGGCAGCACCGCCAACGGCAACAATGCAGTGGCGCTGGGCGCAGGCTCGGTGGCTGACCGCGACCGCAGCGTGTCGGTCGGCAGCGCCGGCAGCGAACGCCAGGTCACCAACGTCGCCGCCGGCACCCAGGCCACCGATGCGGTGAACAAGGCCCAGCTGGATGCCGTGGCCGCCAGCGCAGGCACCGGCAACAAGTTCTTCCAGGCCAGCGGCAGCGACGACAGCGATGCCGGCGCCTACGTGGAAGGCGACAACGCACTGGCCGCCGGTGAAGCCGCCAACGCCATCGGTGACGGCGCCATCGCACTGGGCAGCGGCGCCAATGCCATCGGCACCAACGCACAGGCGATCGGCTTCAATGCCCTGGCCAGTGCCGACAACGCCAGCGCCATCGGCGCCAACGCGCAGGCCACCGGCGAATACGCCACCGCGCAGGGTGCGGAAAGCGAAGCCAGCGGCGAGCAGAGTGCCGCCTTCGGTGCCGCCGCCGTGTCCAGTGGCGCCGGCAGCACCGCCACGGGCGTGCTGTCCGAAGCCAGCGGCGAGGAAGCCGTGGCGGTGGGTTACTTCAGCAGCGCCAGCGGCGAAGCGGCCACCGCAGTGGGCAGCGAAAGCGTGGCCAGTGGCACGGCCTCGGCGGCGTTCGGCATCGGTGCCGAAGCCACCGGCGGCTACAGCACCGCCATCGGCGGCTATGCCAGCGCATCGGCGTTCAACGCCACCGCCTTCGGCAACTTCGCCAACGCCTCCGGTTCCAACAGCGTGGCCCTGGGCGGCGATTCGGAAGCGTCCGGTGCCTACGCCACGGCCACCGGCCAGGGCAGCCTGGCCACCGGCGTGAACAGTGTGGCCATCGGCGGTTCGCTGTTCGGCCTGCTCGCCACCGAAGCGTCGGGTGATTACTCCACCGCAGTCGGTGGCGGTGCCTGGGCGCCGGGCACCAACGCCACGGCGCTGGGCAACGCGGCCGAAGCACAGGGTGCCAACAGCGTCGCCCTGGGTGCCGACTCGATTGCAGACCGCGACAACACGGTCTCCGTCGGCGGCGCTGGCAATACCCGCCAGATCACCAACGTCGCCGCCGGCACCGAAGGCACCGATGCGGTGAACAAGGACCAGCTGGATGCAGTCGCCGCCACCGCGGAGAACACCAGCAAGTACTTCCAGGCCAGCGGCAGCGACGACAGCGATGCCGGCGCCTACGTGGAAGGTGACAACGCACTGGCTGCCGGTGAGGCCGCCAACGCCATCGGCGACGGTGCCACCGCGCTCGGCAGTGGTGCCACGGCGGTGGCCGCCAATGCCACTGCAGTCGGCTTCAACAGCCTGGCCACCGGCGGCAACGCAGCGGCCATCGGCAACAACGCCCAGGCCACTGGCGAGGACAGCGCTGCCCTGGGCAGCGGTGCCGTCGCCAGCGAAACCAGCAGCACCGCCACCGGTGCCGGCGCACAGGCCACGGCGGTCTACAGCACGGCCAGCGGTGCCGAAGCCAACGCCAGCGGCGCGCAGTCGCTGGCCAGCGGCTTCCGTGCGGCGGCCTCGGCCGATGGCACGACCGCAGTGGGCGGCTACAGCGAAGCCAGCGGCCGCCTGGGTTCGGCGCTGGGGTATGGCACCCTGGCCAGTGGTGCCAACAGCACCGCCGCCGGCGTGTTCGCCACCGCCAGCGGTGCCAGTTCGGTGGCCATGGGCGATTCCAGCGAAGCCACCGGCGATGAAAGCGTGGCCATCGGCGGCAGCACCTTCTTCGGCCTGATCCCGGCGCGTGCCAGCGGTTACGGCGCGGCGGCCTTCGGTGCCGGTGCGTGGGCGACCGACGACTACGCCACCGCCATCGGCTGGAACTCCTGGGCCGGCGCCGCGCAGTCCACCGCGCTCGGTGCGGGTGCAACCGCCAACGGCATCAACAGTGTTGCGCTCGGTGCCGCCTCCCAGGCCGACCGTGACAACACCGTGGCCGTCGGCAGCGAGGGCGGCGAACGCCAGGTGACCCATGTGGCAGCGGGTACCGAAGGCACCGACGCGGTGAACAAGAACCAGCTGGATGCCGTTGCCGCCACCGCCGAGACCACCAGCAGGTACTTCCAGGCCAGCGGCAGCGCAGACAGCGATGCCGGTGCCTACGTGGAAGGCGACAACGCACTGGCTGCGGGTGAAGCCTCCAATGCCATCGGCAACGGCACCTCCGCGCTGGGCAGCGGCGCCACCGCCCTGGCTGAAAATGCCACGGCCGTCGGCTTCAACAGCCTGGCCACCGGCGTCAATGCGGCGGCCGTCGGCAACGCGGCGCAGGCCACCGGCGAGAACAGTGCCGCGTATGGCAGCGCTGCGGTCGCCAGCGAGATCGGCAGCACCGCCACCGGCAACGCCGCGCAGGCCACGGGTGTCTACAGCACGGCCAACGGTGCCGAAGCCATCGCCAGCGGCGCACAGTCGCTGGCCAGCGGCTTCCGCGCCTCGGCCAGCGCCGATGGCACCACCGCCGTCGGTGGCTACAGCGAAGCCAGCGGCCGCCTTGGTACCGCACTGGGCTACGGCTCGGCCGCCACCGGTGCCAACACCACGGCGGTGGGCTTCGGTGCTACTGCGGCCGGTGCCAACGCGGTGGCGCTGGGCCAGTCCAGCGACGCCAGCGGTGATGAAAGCGTGGCCATCGGTGGCAGCACCTTCTCCGGTCTGATCACGGCGCGTGCCAGCGGCACCGGCGCGGCGGCCTTCGGTGCCGGTGCCTGGGCAACCAGCGATTACGCCAGCGCCATCGGCTGGAACGCCTGGGCCAGCGCTGCCGATGCGACTGCGCTGGGTGCCAACAGCACCGCCAGCGCGGCCAACAGCGTTGCGCTCGGCACCGGTTCGCAGGCCACCCGCGCCAACACGGTGTCGGTGGGCAACACGGCCGCGCAGCGGCAGATCACCAACGTGGCTGCCGGTACGGAAACCACCGATGCGGTGAACAAGGGCCAGCTTGATGCCGTGGCCGCCACCGCCGATGCGGTCGGCCAGCGCTTCCAGGCCAACGGCAGCGGCGTGGCTACCGCCAGCGGTACCGATGCGGTGGCCGTGGGCTCCAACGCCACCGCCAGCGGCAACCGCAGCAATGCGGTGGGCAGCGGCGCCAGGGCGGTCGGCAACGCATCGCTGGCGCTGGGTGCCGGCAGTGCGGTCACCGGCAACAACTCGGTGGCCCTGGGTGCCGGTGCGCGTGCGGTGGACGCCAACGTGGTCTCGGTCGGTGGCGGCAACGGCACCGATGGTCCGGCCACCCGACGCATCGTCAACGTGGCCGAGGGCCGCATTGCCGCCGGCAGCAGCGATGCCGTCACCGGTTCGCAGCTCAACGTCACCAACCAGCGCGTGGGTGCGGTCGAGACCCGCGTCGGTGATTTCGATTCGCGCATCTCCACCGTCGAAAGCAGCACCGCCAACGCCATCGGCTACGACGATGCCAGCCACGACCGCCTGACCCTGTCCGGCATCGACGGCACGGTCATCGACAACGTCGGCGCGGGCAGCATCGCCTCGGGCAGCCACCAGGCCATCAACGGCGGCCAGCTGTTCCAGTCGCTCAGCGATGCCGCCAGCATCCTCGGCGGCGGTGCCAGCGTCGGCATGCAGGGGGTGTTCATCGCGCCGAACTACGTCATCCAGGGCAGCACCTACAACAACGTCGGCGACGCACTGGGCGCACTGGACAAGAAGGTGACCGAGCTTGACCAGCGCACCGCCGGTGGCACCAGCCGTACTGCCACGGCCAGCCTGCGCAGCGCCAGCGTGCAGGCCACTACCGCCCAGGTGGCCACCGTGGCCGAGGCCGATGCAGTGGCCTCGCGGTCCAACGTGGTGGCCAAGCCCAGCGTGGAGGGTGCTACTGCCGCGCAGCCGGCCGTCGGTGCCAACGCCGTCGCCATGGGCGAGGGTGCCGTGGCCAGCGGGGCGTCGTCCACGGCCATCGGCCAGGGTGCGTCCGCCACCGCTGCCAATGCCGTCGCGCTGGGCCAGGGTTCGGTCGCCGACCGCGCCAACACGGTCTCGGTGGGCAGCGAAGGCAACGAACGCCAGGTGACCAACGTGGCGGCCGGTACCGCCGCCACCGACGCGGTCAACAAGGGCCAGCTGGACCGCGGCATCACCACCGCCAACAGCTATACCGACAGCCGCGTGCAGGCAGTCGCCGACAGCTTCGACGTGTTCAAGGGCGAAGTGGATGGGCGCCTGCGCCACATGGACCGTCGCATCGACCGCCAGGGCGCGATGAGCGCGGCCATGCTCAACATGGCCACCAGTGCCGCTGGCATCCGCACCCAGAACCGGGTCGGCGTCGGCATCGGTTTCCAGGGCGGCGAATCGGCGATGTCGCTGGGCTACCAGCGTGCGATCAGCGATCGCGCCACGGTCACCCTCGGCGGTGCGTTCAGCAGTGATGACGCCTCGGTCGGCGTCGGTGCCGGCTTCGGTTGGTAAGGCAACACCGCGCCGGCGGCCACGCTGCCGGCGCTGCTTCTGCAACAGGGCCTGAGGGGAGGTCTCGGCAAACCCGGCTCGGCCAGCCGGGAACCGTCAAGGATTGATGGCCGCAGTGTTGGATCCAACCATGACCCAGAAGAGGAATGTGACGTGATCAATAAGCAGAACCTTCGCATCAACGTGCTTGCTGCCGCCATGCTGTCGATGACCGCCGCAGGCGCGGTCCACGCCGCTGGCCTGCCGACCCGCGAGCCGGTGCGCCAGGCCAGCACCACCGAAGCGGGCGCCGAGCGCATCATCGTGAAGTATCGCGCCGGTACCGCTGCTGCCAGCGACCGCTCGGCCAAGCTGTCCACGGTGCAGTCCGCACTCACCCGCGCCAGCCTGTCCGGTGGCACCAGCCGTGCAAGCACGTTGGGCCCGCAGGTGGTGCGCAAGCTCGGCATCGGTGCCGACGTGATCCGCCTGAAGGGCCGCCTGGCCCCGGCCGAACTGCAGCGCGTGCTGAAGGAACTCAAGGCCGACCCGTCGGTCCAGTACGCCGAAGCCGACGTCAAGCTGCGCCGCACCGAACTGCGCGCGGGCGACGTCAAGCCGGCCCTGGTGCCGAACGATCCGCTCTACGCGCAGTACCAGTGGCACCTGAGCAACCCCACCGGCGGCATCAACGCACCGTCGGCCTGGGACGTTTCGCAGGGCGAAGGCGTGGTCGTCGCCGTGCTCGACACCGGCATCCTTCCGCAGCATCCGGACCTGGTCGGCAACCTGCTGGAAGGCTACGACTTCATCAGCGACGCCGAGACCTCGCGCCGTGCCACCGACGACCGCGTGCCGGGCGCGCAGGACTACGGTGACTGGGTGGAAAACGCCAACGAGTGCTACAACGGCTCGCAGCCGGAAGACAGCTCCTGGCACGGTACCCACGTGGCCGGCACCGTCGCCGAACAGACCAACAACGGCGTCGGCATGGCCGGTGTCGCACACAAGGCCAAGGTTCTGCCGGTGCGCGTGCTCGGCAAGTGCGGTGGCTACCTCTCCGACATCACCGATGCGATCACCTGGGCGTCGGGTGGCACCGTCGCCGGCATTCCGGCCAACACCAACCCGGCTGAAATCATCAACATGAGCCTGGGTGGCAGTGGTGCGTGCGCAGGCGCCTACCAGGATGCGATCAGCGGCGCGATCTCGCGTGGCACGACCGTGGTGGTGGCCGCCGGCAACGAAACCGACAATGCCGCCAACTACCGCCCGGCCAGCTGCGAAGGCGTGGTGACCGTGGGTGCGACCCGCATCACCGGTGGCATCACCTATTACTCCAACTACGGCACGCGCGTGGATCTGTCCGGCCCGGGCGGCGGTGGCAGCGTGGACGGCAACCCGGGTGGCTTCATCTGGCAGTCCGGTTCGAATGCGGCCACCACGCCGGACTCCGGCACCTACAGCTACATGGGCATGGGCGGTACTTCGATGGCATCGCCGCACGTGGCCGGTGTTGCTGCCCTGGTGCAGAGTGCGCTCATCGCCAACGGCAAGGATCCGCTGGCCCCGGCGGCCCTGCGTGCGCTGCTGAAGGAAACCGCGCGTCCGTTCCCGGTCACCATCCCGGCTTCCACGCCGATCGGCACCGGTATCGTCGATGCCAAGGCCGCGCTGGCCAAGGCCCTGGCCGAGCCGTGCACCGAGAACTGCGAGCCTGAAGGCATCCCGCTGACCAACAGGGTCGCCCTCAGCGGCGTGGCCGGCGCCACCGGCAGCGAGACGGTCTATACCTTCGAAGCCGTCGCCGGCAAGCAGTTGAGCGTGCTGACCTACGGTGGCACCGGCAACGTGTCGGTGTACGTGGCGCAGGGCCGCGTGCCGACCGCCACCGACAACGATGCCAAGTCCAGCCGCCCGGGCAACACCGAGACCGTGCGTGTTGCCAAGCCGGTGGCAGGCACCTACTACGTGAAGGTGGTGGGCGAAGCGGCCTTCAGCGGCGTGACCATCCTGGCCACCCAGTAAGGGCCACGGTTGCACGGAATGTCGTAAGTGAATTGGCGACGCCCGTTACCGGAAGGTGACGGGCGTCGTCTTTCATGGTCCTGCGCGCACAAGGCAGCGGAAGTCCGGGCTGAACTGCTAAAGTCGGGAGGATCGACAGGAGAGTCATGTGAACGCGCTCGCTGCCACTGCCATCGACGACGCCGAAGGCCGCATCCTCGATGCGCTGCTGGCGCGCGGGCGCCTCAAGGAAGGGGACCTGGCGCGCGCACGGCCGCTGCACGCCGAAGCCGGTGGCAGCCTGCTGGGCCTGCTGGTGCGGCTGGGGCTGGTGTCCGAGCGTGACCAGGCGCAGGCCAGTGCCGATGTACTGGGCCTGCCGCTGCTGGAAGGCAAGCAGCTGCCCGAAGCACCGCCGCAGTCGCTGGCCGAAGGCCTGCCGTTGTCGTTGCGTTTCCTGAAGCAGTTCCACGTGTGCCCGCTGGCGCTGGATGAACACGGCGTACGCCTGTGGCTGGCCGATGCCCACGATGCCTATCCGCAGCAGGCCGTGCAGCTGGCGCTGGGCGTACCGGTCAGCCCGGTGCTGGGCATGCGCGCGGAGATCGACGACCTGGTCGAGCGCTGGTTCGGCCAGGGCCGCAGCGCGATGGGTGCGATCGTGGAAACCGCAGATGGCGAAGGCGGCGCGGTCGATGACATCGAACACCTGCGCGACCTCGCTTCTGAAGCCCCGGTCATCCGCCTGGTCAACCTGGTCATCCAGCGTGCGGTGGAACTGCGCGCCTCGGACATCCACGTCGAACCGTTTGAAAGCCGCCTCAAGGTGCGTTACCGCGTCGATGGCGTGCTGGTGGAAGGCGAAAGCCCGCCGGCCAACCTCACCGCCGCGGTCATCAGCCGCATCAAGATCATGGCCCGGCTCAACATCGCCGAACGCCGCCTCCCGCAGGACGGCCGCATCATGCTGCGCGTGCAGGGCAAGGAACTGGACCTGCGCGTGAGCACCGTGCCGACCGCGCACGGCGAAAGCGTGGTGATGCGACTGCTGGACCGCGAGACCGTGGTGTTCGATTTCCACCGGCTCGGCTTCACCGATGCGTTCCTGCCGCAGTTCCGCAAGGTGCTCGAGCAGCCGCACGGCATCCTGCTGGTCACCGGCCCGACCGGCTCGGGCAAGACCACCACGCTGTACACCGCGCTGAGCCAGCTCAACACCGCCGACGTCAAGATCATCACGGTCGAGGATCCGGTCGAGTACCAGATCGAAGGCATCAACCAGATCCAGGCCAAGCCGCAGATCGGACTGGATTTCGCCAACGCGCTGCGCAGCATCGTCCGCCAGGATCCGGACATCATCATGATCGGCGAAATGCGCGACCTGGAAACCGCGCGCATCGCCATCCAGTCGGCGCTGACCGGCCACCTGGTGCTGTCCACGCTGCACACCAACAACGCGGCCGGCGGCATCACCCGCCTGCTCGACATGGGCGTGGAGGATTACCTGCTCACGTCCACCATCAACGGCATCCTCGCCCAGCGCCTGGTGCGCCGGCTGGAGCCCACCCACGCCGAGCGCTACGAAGCCTCGCCGGAGGAAATCGAACGTTTCGAACTGCGCCGCCTGCAGCCGCAGGGGCCGATCCACCTGTACCGCCCGAAGCCCTCGGCACTGGCACCGACCGGTTACCTGGGCCGCACCACCATCATGGAATTCCTGGTGATGAACGACGCGCTGCGGCGCGCGGTGATGCGGCGCGACGGCATGGGCGAGCTCGAACGCATCGCCCGCGAGGCTGGCATGCGCACCATGTACGAAGACGGCCTGTCCAAGGCCCTGAGCGGGCAGACGACCATCGAGGAAGTCCTGCGCGTGACCGAGGAGGGTTGATGCGCGCGGGAGATCGACGCTGACATGCCCACGTACCGCTACAAGGCACTGAACCCGCACGGTGAAGTCTTCGACGGGCAGATGGAAGCGGCCAGCGAGGCCGAGCTGATCGCACGCCTGCAGGACCAGGGCCATCTGCCGATGGAAACGCGCCTGGCCGAAGGCGGCGCGGCAGGTGGCAGCAGCCTGGCCAGCCTGTTCCGCCCGCGGCCCCTGCAGGGCGCGGCGCTGCTGCAGTTCACCCAGCAGCTGTCGACCCTGCTCGGTGCCGGCCAGCCGCTGGACCGCGCATTGTCGATCCTGCTCGGCCTGCCCGAGGACGAACGTTCGCGGCGCGCGATCACCGACATCCGCGACGTGGTGCGTGGCGGTGCGCCGCTGTCGACGGCGCTGGAGCGCCAGCACGGCCTGTTCTCGCGCCTGTACGTGAACATGGTGCGCGCCGGCGAGGCCGGTGGCAGCCTGCACGAAACCCTGCAGCGCCTGGCCGATTACCTCGAACGCAGCCGCGCGCTGCAGGGCAAAGTCATCAACGCGCTGGTCTACCCGGCCATCCTGCTGGTGGTGGTCGGTGGTGCCCTGCTGTTCCTGCTCGGCTACGTGGTGCCGCAGTTCGCGCAGATGTACGAAAGCCTGGACGTGGCGCTGCCGTGGTTCACCAACGCGGTGCTGCAGCTGGGCCTGTTCGTGCGCGACTGGTGGATCCTGCTGCTGGTGGTGCCGGGCGTGTTCACCCTGCTGCTGGAACGGCAGTTCCGCCAGCCCGCCGCGCGCCTGGCGCTGGATGGCTGGCTGCTGCAGCGGCGCGGCATCGGCCGCCTGCTCGGCGAACTGGAAACCGCACGCCTGGCCCGAACCCTGGGCACGCTGCTGCGCAACGGCGTACCGCTGCTGGGCGCACTGGGCATCGCCCGCAACGTGCTGGGCAACCGCGCGCTGGCCGCCGATCTGGATACCGCCGCCGACGAAGTGAAGAACGGTGCCGGCCTGTCGCTGGCACTGTCGCGCGGCAAGCGCTTCCCGCGCCTGGCCCTGCAGATGATCCAGGTCGGCGAGGAATCCGGCGCACTCGACACCATGCTGCTGAAGGCCGCCGATACTTTCGAACAGGACAGCGCCCGCCGCATCGACCGCCTGCTGGCGGCGATGGTGCCGGCCATCACCCTGGTGCTGGCCTCGGTGGTCGGCGCGGTCATCGTCGCCGTGCTGGTGCCGCTGTACGACCTCACCAACGCCATCGGCTGACGATGGCCTTCCCTGCAACCCCGACTCACCGCAACTGAAAGGACCGACCATGCTTGCTTCCCGTCGACCGATCCGCCTGTCCTTCGCCAGCGCACGCCACCAGAGCGGCATGAGCCTGCTGGAAATCATCATCGTCATCGTGCTGATCGGTGCGGTGCTGACCCTGGTCGCCAGCCGCGTGCTCGGCGGCGCCGACCGTGGCAAGGCGAACATCGCCAAGGCCCAGGTGCAGACCGTGGCCTCGAAGATCGACAACTACCAGATCGACACCGGCAAGCTGCCCGGTTCGCTCAATGACCTGGTGACCGCACCGGCCGGCGTCGGTGGCTGGCTGGGCCCGTATGCCAAGGCCGCCGATCTCAACGACCCGTGGGGCCATGCGCTGGAATACCGCGCGCCGGGCGAAGGCCAGGCCTACGACCTGGTCAGCCTGGGCAAGGACGGCAAGACCGGCGGCAGCAGCGTCGACGCCGATATCCGTTACGAGCCGTAAACCCGCATGAGGCTGTCCCTGCCGCGCCGGCTGCCCAGCCCGCGCCTGCACGGCAGGCGCGCCACCGGCATGTCGCTGCTGGAGATGCTGCTGGTGATCGCGCTGATCGCGGCCATCGGCCTGATCACGGCCGCCGGCCTGTCGCGTGGCTTTGCCGGCATGCAGCTGCGCAGCGCCGGAAAGGACATCGCCAACCAGCTGCGCATGGTGCGTGCGCAGGCGATTGCCCGTGGTGAGCCGCAGCGCTTCGTGATCGAGCCGGCCGAGCATCGCTGGCAGGGCGCCAACCAGCGCCACGGCACGGTGCCCGAACCGGTGCAGGTGGTGTTTGAAGGCGCCGCGCAGCTCAGCGATGCGCCGGGGCAGGGCGTGATCGAGTTCCATCCCGACGGCGGCTCCAGTGGCGGCCGCATCCGCCTGCAGCGCGATGCCGCCGAATGGCGCATCGATGTCGGCTGGCTGACCGGCGAGGTCCGTTCCGGTCCATGGCGGGCGCAATGAAACAGTCGGTGCGTGGCTTCACCCTGCTCGAAGTGATCGTGGCCTTCGCCCTGCTGGGCCTGGCCCTGACCCTGCTGCTGGGCAGCCTGTCCGGCGGCGCGCGCCAGGTGCGTGAGGCCGAGCTGCGCACCCGCGCGGTACTGCACGCGCAGTCGCTGCTGGCCAGCGCCGGTGTCGACGCGCCGCTGCAGGCCGGCAGCCAGAGTGGTGAGTGGGAACAGGGCCGTTACCACTGGCAGCTGCAGGTGCAGCCCTGGAGCGAGCCGCGTGCCGGCGATGTCGCGCCGACGCAGTCACCGGGTGCGCCGTGGCTGGCCGAACTGCAGCTGCAGGTGCGCTGGGGGGATGGCGAACGCGAGCGACTGCAGTGGCGCACCCTGCGCCTGTTGCCGCCGGACCTGGAGAGCGCACGATGAAGCGTCGCGCCGCCGGTTTCACCCTGGTCGAAGTGATGCTGGCCACCGTGCTGCTGGCCGGTGGCCTCGCATTGGCGTTCGCCAGCGTGCGCGCGGCGATGGCGGTCAGCCAGCGTGGCGAACAGATCGCCGCCGACAGCGAGCGCATGCGCGCGGTGCAGGCGCTGCTGCGGCGGCAGCTGGGCGGTGCAATGCGCAGCCCGATCGAGGTACCCGATCCCACCCGCGAACCGGTGTATTTCCAGGGCGATGGCGAAGGCATGCAGTTCGTCGCCGACCTGCCCGGCTACCTCGGCCGCGGTGGCCCGTACCTGCATACCCTGCAGGTGGACGGCGCCCCCGGGCAGCGCCGGCTGCTGCTGGACCTGGTGATGCTGCAGGAAGGCGAACGCCTGCCGGAAACCCCGCCGCGTCCGCCCGAAGTGCTCGCCGACGGCTTGAAGGACGTGACGCTGCGCTACCGCGGCGTCGATCCTGCGAACGGGCAGATGAGCGACTGGCTGCCGCGCTGGGACGACACCCGGCGGCTGCCGCTGCTGGTGGAAGTGCAGATCGTGCCGCAGCGTGGCGCGCCGTGGCCGCCGCTGGTGGTTGCACCGCGCAGCGGCGGCATGGGCGGTGCACGATGAAGGCACAGCGCGGGGCCGCCCTGGTGCTGGTGCTGTGGCTGATCGCGCTGATGACCGCGCTGGTCGGTGCCTTCGCGCTGACCGCACGCGTGGAGCACCTGCAGCAGCGCGTGCTCGACGATGATGCGCGCGGCCAGGAGCGTGCCCGTGCCGGGCTGGAGTACGCGCTGCTGCGCCTGCGCCCGGACCCGCAGCGGCCGGCCTGGCAGGCGGACGGGCGCACCTACCGCTGGCAGTACGATGATGTGCCCGTCGAGATCCGGGTGGTGGACGAGAACGGCAAGATCAACCTGAACCTGGCCGACGCGACGCTGCTGGACGCGTTCCTGCAGGCGTTGGGCGAATCGCCCGAGCAGTCCCGGCAGCTGGCCGGCGCCATCATCGACTGGCGCGACGAAGACAGCCTGCTGCAGCCGGGCGGCGGTGCCGAGGCACCCGATTACGCCGCTGCGGGCCTGCGGTACGGCCCGCGCAACAAGCGTTTCGAGACCCTGGGTGAACTGCAGCGCGTGCTCGGCATGCGTGCGTCGCTGTACTCGGCGATGCTGCCATACCTGACGCTTTACAGCCGGCAGGCGCGTCCCGATCCGCGCGTCGCAGGTGCACCGGTGTTGACCGCATTGGGCCTGGATGCCGAACAGGTGTTGGCGCAGCGCGCCCAGCTGGAGCGTGACGAAGGTTCCGGAGCGATGCCGTCAATGCTTGCCAGCGGCAGCGGCACCTATAGTATCGAGTCCCGTGCCATCGACGGCAGCGGTCGCTTGTCGGTTCTGCAGGCGGTGGTACGCAATGGATCGGGCGGTGTGCCCGGACGAACCTACACGGTGCTTCGCTGGGAGCAGGGAATGGCAGCAAGATGACGGCATGGCAGGACAGCCTGCGGCAGGTACAGGGGCGGATCGGCCCAGGTGCGGGCCGTTTCCTGCGCTGGTGGCGGCAGTCCCTGCTGGCCTGGGTGCCGGCGCGTTGGCAATGGGCGCTGGGCTGGTCGCAGACCCGCCTGCTGCTGCAGCGGCAGGGTGACCTGCTGCAGGTCTGGCGCGAAGCCGGGCAGGGCCTGGAGCCGGTGGCGAGCCTGCCATGGCCGACCCAGCCGGCCGATCTGGACCGGGTGCTGGACGCGCGCCTGCGCCGCCTGCCGCGGGTCTGGCTGCTGGCCGACGCGCAGGTCCTGCGCCGCAACCTGCGCCTGCCCATGGCCGCTGGCGACCGCCTGCGCGCGGTGGTCGGCTACGAGATCGACCGGCAGACGCCGTTCGAATCCAGCCAGGTCAGCTATGACGTACGCGAACGTGGCAGTGCCGGCGAAGGCCTGCTGCAGGTTGAACTGGTGGCCTGGCCGCTGCGCCAGCTCGATGCCTGGCGCGGCCAGGTGGGTGCCTGGGCCGATGCGCTGTCCGGTCTCGACGCCCTCGACGCGCAGGGCCAACCGCTGCAGGTCAACCTGCTGCCGCAGGCCCAGCGCCAGCCACGGCATGACCCGACACGGCGCTGGAACCTGCTGCTCGGCCTGGCCGCGCTGGTGATGCTGGTGCTGGCCGCCACCCAGGTGCTGGACAACCGCCGCGAGGCGGCCGATGCGCTGCGCGCTGAAGTAGAGCGCAGCGCCCGCAGTGCGCGTGGCGTGGCCAGCGAACGAAGCGAGCTGCAGGCGCTGCTGGACGGTGCCGCGTTCCTCGAAAAACAGCGTGCCCAGCGTGCCAGCACGGTGGAGCTGTGGAACGAACTGACCCAGCGCCTGCCCAATGGCACCTACCTGGAAAAACTGGCCATCGAAAACAACAACCTGCAGCTGATCGGCCTCAGCAGCGAAGCCTCGCAGCTGGTGCAGCTGCTGCAGGATGCGCCGCAGTGGCGCAAGGTCAACCTGACGGGCGTGCTGCAGGCCGATGGTGCCGGCAGTGGCCGTGACCGCTTCACCCTGACCGCCGAACTGCAGCCGTTGCCGGTGGCCATGCCCGCCGCGCCCGCCGCCCCAGCCAGGGAGGCGGCCGATGCCGATGCCAAACCCGCGCCGTGACCGCTGGCTGGCGCTGGCGCTGCTGCTGGCGGTGCTGGGCCTGGCCTACCTGCTGCTGGTGCACCCGTGGTTCACCCAGCCGCTGCTGGCCGTCAATGCCGACGTGGCCGCACTGCGCGAACGCCAGCAGCGCGTGCAGGCACAGCTGCAGCAGCAGCCGCAGATCGAACAGCGCCTGCAGCAGACCCGCGAGGCCCTGCAGCAGCGCCCCGGGTTCCTGCGCGAAGCGACCGCCGAAGCGGCTGCCGCGGCCCTCGGCGCGCGCGTGCAGGACGCGGTGGCCAACGCCAGCCCGGGCAACCGCAGCTGCACCATCAGCAACCGCACGCCGCTCACCGACAACCGCCGCGACGCCGAGTTCGTGCGCGTGGCCATGCAGGTGCGCCTGCGCTGTGGCGTGGCCGAACTGGCCACCGTGCTGCACAGCCTGGAAACCGGCAGCCCGCGCCTGTTCGTGGACAACCTCAACCTGATCGCGCAGCGCTTCCAGCAATCGGCGAATGAATCGGGCCTGGGCCTGGATGTGTCGTTCGAGCTGGCCGGCTACCTGCTGCCCGCGACCAGTGCTGATGCCGCCGCGCCAGCGGCAGCCGCGGCGCCGGCACCGACGCCAGCTGCCGATGCCGGCGCTGCACCGGCCGAACCGCCGGTGGAAGCGGAGGGCACCGATGAAACGTGACCCGATCACGCTGCGCACCGGTTTCCTGCTGGCCCTGGCCGGCTGGGTCGGCGCGATCTGGCTGGCCACCGGCTTCGGCCTGGGCAGCCGCCTGCCGGCCGCCGACAGCGATGCCGCCGCGCAGGCCGTACTGCCCGCCCTGCCGCCAATGGCGGCCGAGCGCATGTCCGCTGCCGACAGCTTCAGCGCCATCGGCGAACGCCCGCTGTTCGCCGAAGACCGTCGGCCCCGGCCCTACCTGCTGGGCGGCAGCGAACCGGCGGGCAGTGCTGCCCTGCGCCTGACCGGCGTGCTGCTCACCGACAGCTTCAGCATGGCGACCTTCACCACCGATCAGAATCGTTCGCTGCGGCTGCGCCTGAACGGTGAAGCCGTGGATGGCTGGCAGCTGGTCGCGCTGGAACCACGCCAGGCCACGGTGATCGGCCCCAGTGGCAGCCAGGTGTTGGAACTGGCCACCTTCAACGGGCAGGGGGGCGAACCGCCGACCGTGCTGCGTGGCGCCAATGGTGCGGTCCCGCCCGCCGGTGTCGTGCCGCCGCCGCCACCACCTGCATCGGCGGCTGCCGCGGCCAGTGCCCGGCCCGGCGGTGATGCCGTCACGCCTGCCAGCGCAGGCCTTGCCGCGCCGGCCAGCACGCCATCGCCGGCCGCCCCCGCCAACAACGGCCCCAGCGAAGCGCAGATGCAGGCCATCCGCGAACGCATCCAGGCCCGTCGCCGTCAGCTGCAGCAACAGCAGCAACAACCGTCGCCGCCCCCGGGCGATGGCACCAACCGATAGAGTGAATGCATGAACCTGCGTTTTCTGCCCTGGTCCCTCGCCCTGACGCTGCTGGTTGGCTGCGCCACCGTGTCCGGCCCGCATGTCCATCGCAGTGCCACCACGCCGCCGCCGCAGGCCGGTGCCGCCGCCGCCGATCCGCAGGTGGTCGAAGGTGATGCCGCCGCCGGTACGCCGCAGGCGGTGATCCGCCGTGGCAGCGGCACGATGATCAACCGCGAGGCGGCGCGTGCGCCGTCACCGGCCCTGCACTCGGCCAGCGGCGGCAGCGCCACCTTCAACTTCGAAGGCGAGTCGGTGCACGCCGTGGTCAAGGCGATCCTCGGCGACATGCTCGGGCAGAACTACGTCATCGCCCCGGGCGTGCAGGGCACGGTCACCCTGGCCACGCCCAAGCCGGTGTCGCCGGCACAGGCCTTGAACCTGCTGGAAATGGTGCTGGGCTGGAACAACGCCCGCATGGTCTACAGCGGTGGCCGCTACAACATCGTCGCCGCCGACCAGGCGCTGGCCGGTACCGTCGCACCCAGCACCGCGCCGGCCTCCAGCGCCCGCGGCTTCGAGGTGCGGGTGGTGCCGCTGCAGTTCATTTCCGCCAGCGAGATGAAGAAGGTGCTGGAGCCGTATGCGCGGCCGAACGCCATCGTCAACGTCGACACCGGCCGCAACGTCATCACCCTCGGTGGCACCCGCGCCGAGCTGGAAAACTACCTGCACACCGTCGAGATCTTCGACGTCGACTGGCTGTCGGGCATGTCGGTGGGCGTGTTCCCGATCCAGTCGGGCAAGGCCGAGCAGGTCGCCAGCGATCTGGAGAAGGTGTTCGGCGAAGACAGCAAGACCCCCAGTGCCGGCATGTTCCGCTTCCTGCCACTGGAAAACGCCAACGCCGTGCTGGTGATCACCCCGCAGGTGCGCTACCTGGACCAGATCCAGCAGTGGCTGGACCGCATCGACACCGCCGGTGGCAGCGCACGGCTGTTCTCCTACGAGCTGCGCTACATCAAGGCGCGTGACCTCGCCCAGCGCCTGGCCGAAGCCTTCGCCAGCAGCAACAGCCGCAACGTCCGCGGCTCGCCGGCCGGGCTGGCCCCGGGCGCCATGCCGATGCAGCTGGACAGCCGTGGCGGCAACAGCAGCAACAGCGACATCGTCGATGTCGGCAGCAACAACGGCACGGGTACGTCCAACGCCAACGGCGGCATGACCAGCACGATGAACCTGCCGCAGCGCCAGGAAGGCAACATCAGCGTCAGCCTGGACGTGGAAGGTGACACCGTCGGTGTGTCGGCGGTGGAAGAAACCAATGCACTGCTGGTGCGCGCCACACCGCAGGCCTGGCGCTCGATCCGCGAAGTGATCGAGAAGCTGGACGTGATGCCGCTGCAGGTGCACATCGAAGCGCAGGTGGCTGAGGTCGACTTGAATGGCGACCTGAAGTACGGCGTCAACTGGTTCTTCGAAAATGCCGTGCAGGGCCAGGATTTCACTGGTTCCACCGGCGGCGCCACCCTGCCCAGCGCACTGGGCCGCAACATCTGGGGCAGCTTCGCCGGCGCCATCACCGGCAGCGAGACCGGTTGGACGTTCCTCGGCAAGAATGCTGCCGCCGTGGTCAGCGCACTGGACCAGGTGACCAACCTGCGCCTGCTGCAGACCCCGTCCATCTTCGTGCGCAACAACGCCGAAGCGCAGCTCAACGTCGGCACCAAGATTCCGATCAACTCGGTGTCGGTCAACACCGGTATCAGTGACAGCACTTACAGCACGGTGCAGTATCTGGACACGGGTGTGATCCTCAAGGTCCGCCCGCGCATCACCCGCGATGGGGTGGTGTTCCTGGATATCGTGCAGGAGGTCAGCTCGGCCGGTGCCATTCCGACCGGTTGCGACCCGACCAAGACCACCTGCAACCCGCCGATCAACACCCGCAAGATTTCCACCGAGGCGGCGCTGCAGAGCGGGGACACGATCATGTTGGCCGGCCTGATCACCAACTCCGATGAAGACACGTCCCGGGGCGTGCCGGGCCTGAGCCGTCTGCCGATCGTCGGCGGTCTGTTCGGCAACAAGGCCCGGTTGAACAAGCGTTCGGAAGTGATCGTGCTGCTGACCCCGACGATCGTACGCAACGGGCAGGAAGCACGCACGCTGACCGACGAGTACAGCAACCGCTTCCGCGCGATGGAGCCGTTCCCCACCCGCGAGCGCAAGAAGTAAGGGTTTTTGTGGCAGGGCTTGCAGCCCTGCACCTGCGGTAGTGCCGGCCGCTGGCCGGCAACCTCAAGATCAAAAGCGGCATTCCGTGGGATGGCGGGGCGGTGTGGGTGGTCAGGACACGCCGTAAACCCGTCCATGGGGGCTCGATGGCGCCATCCATGGC
>NZ_JBYSZR010000043.1:0-28521 GCF_058787375.1 Stenotrophomonas sp. FW305-3-2-15-E-LB1 | reverse complement strand
TGTCGGCGGCTATCCGCAGATCCATGCTTGTCGGTCCCTCCACCCTGGCTCCTACATACCTCGTAGGAGCCGGGGGGGAACATACAAGCCATGCTCGGCTGTTTTCATTTCACCGTGCTGACCACGGTCGGCAGCTGCCAATGCCCGCCCGCCACGCCGCGGCACTGTCCGGTGGTGAATTCGCTGCTCTTCACGAAGCGCGCTCCATCCCATGCCCAGTCGTGGCCCGAGAAGCAGTCGCCGATGCCTCGGCCGCGGAAGCGCCCGCGCAGCATGGCGTCGTCGCGGTCGAAGTCCTCCGCGTCGGAGGTCACGAAGCGCGCCTGGTAAGGCGCCTTGTCCTGCACCACCCAGTAGCCACTGCTGAAGTTGTAGGCACCCATGAAGCAGCTGGTGCTGGCCAGCACGTGGCTGGCATCGAGCCGCTGGATCTCGATCTCATCCTGCTCGCCATCACTCAGGCGCGTGCACTCGTCCGGCGTGGGCAGGCTGGCAATCATCGCCTCGCGCAGTGCCGGCACCTTGCCCAGCGCCGCATCTGTGCTGCGCGGTGCCACCAGCGTGCCGTGCACGATCACCGGCAGCGGCAGTGCCACGGGCACGCTCGCTTCGGCCTTGTCGCCGCGACGCACCAGCGCGCCGGGCGTACCCAGCCGGCCCTGTGCCTCGTCCATCTTCAGCAGTACTGCGGTGGCTCCACTGTCGGAGATCGGCCACGCCTTGCCCTTGCCATCGATGATCTCGATGCGTGCCTGGCGGGGCAGGGCGGCAACCAAGGCATCGGTCTGCGCCTGCTTCAACAGCACCTTTTCCGCTTCGCCGGTGTCCTGCACCGGGCCGAGGTCCTTGCCATTCAGGCGCAGTCGCAGGGCGCCGGCCGGCGACGGTTCGTCACCCTCGCCATTGCGCAGCCGGGCCACCACCTTGGTGCCGGGGCCGCCCGCACGCTCCAGCATCAGGCTGAGCAGGTTGGCGGACGCTTCGGGGCTGTAGCCGGCGGCGCGGCAGGTACGGGTGTTGTCGCAGGCCAGCGTCCAGTCGTTGTGGTCGAACGACACGCCGGCTTTCGGCTCGGGCGTGGCGGCGTGAGCGGCCGGGGCGAGGGCGAGGGCCAGGAACAGAGTGCGGCGCATTTGAAGAAATCCATTTCGGGGCCGGCAAGCATGAAAGATGTGGCGGAGAAATCCAAATACCTAAGCTGGGATCAGATCCCTCTGCCTGCAGAGGGCTCTGACCCCGTATGTAGCCCCGCGTTATCATGGCGGCGTCTTCCGCAACCCGGCGATGCCGATGTCCCTTGCCGCCGATGGTGCGCCTCCCGTGTCCGATACGCCGATGATCCGCCGCCGCGAGCTGGTGCAGCCCGGTGCGTGGCCCGACGACACGCTGCCGCTGCTGGCCCGCCTGTATGCCAGCCGTGGCGCGACCACGCCGGAACTGGCGCTGCCGCGGCTGGGCAACCTGCACGCGCCCGAGCTGCTGACCGGCATCGATGCGGCGGTCGCGCTGCTGGTTGAGGCCATCGCCAACGACAAGCGCATCCTGGTGGTGGGCGATTTCGATTGCGATGGCGCCACTGCGTGTGCGGTCGGCGTGCGCGGCCTGCGCATGCTCGGCGCGCAGCATGTGTTCCATGCCGTGCCCAATCGCATGGTGCACGGCTATGGCCTGTCGCCTTCGCTGGTCGAGGAACTGGCTGCCCTGCAGCCGGACCTGCTGGTCACCGTTGACCATGGCATTGCCTGCCATGCCGGCGTCAACGCAGCCAAGGCGCGGGGTTGGCAGGTGCTGGTGACCGACCACCATCTGCCCGGACCGCAGTTGCCGCCGGCCGATGTCATCGTCGACCCGAACCTGGAAGGCGACGGTTTCCCCAGCAAGTCGCTGGCCGGTGTCGGCGTCATCTTCTACGTGCTGATGGCCCTGCGCCGACAGATGCGCGAGGCCGGTGTGTTTGCCGATGGCAAGGGTCCGGACCTGACCACGCTGCTGGATCTGGTGGCCGTGGGCACCGTGGCCGACCTGGTGGTGCTGGATGCCAACAACCGCGCCCTGGTCAGTGCCGGCCTGCGTCGCCTGCGCGCCGGGCACGGCTGCGTGGGCCTGAAGGCGCTGATCGAAGCCAGTGGCCGCGACAGCGCGCGACTGACCGCCACCGACATTGGTTTTGCGCTCGGCCCACGCCTGAACGCTGCCGGTCGCCTGGAGGACATGGCCTTGGGCATTGCGCTGCTGCTGACCGAAGACCCGCGACAGGCACGCGACATCGCCCAGACCCTGGAGCAGATCAACGCCGAACGCCGCGCGGTGCAGCAGTCGATGACTGACGATGCCGAACAGGCGTTGTCGCGCGTGGTACTGCAGTCCGAAGGCGAGCGTCCGGTGGCAGCCTGCCTGTTCGATGCCGACTGGCATCCCGGCGTGGTCGGTCTGGTGGCATCGAAGATGAAGGATCGCCTGCACCGTCCGGTGATCGCCTTCGCTCCGGCCGAACCGGGGGCGGACACCCTGCGTGGCTCGGCGCGTTCCATCCCGGGCCTGCATATCCGTGATGCGCTGGCGCTGGTCGACGCGCGTCATCCCGGCCTGGTTGAACGCTTTGGTGGGCACGCGATGGCCGCCGGGCTGAGCATGCGCCTGGAGCATCTGCCTGCGTTCGAGGCGGCCTTCGTCGCCATCGTGCAGGAAGTGCTGGACCCGGCCGCGCTGCAGCAGCATGTGCTCAGCGATGGCGAACTGGCCGTGCACGAGCTCGACCATCGCCATGCCGATGCCCTGCGCCTGGCCGGTCCGTGGGGGCAGGGCTTCCCCGAGCCGATGTTCGATGGCCACTTCGAAGTGGCCAACTGGCGCGTGCTGAAAGAGCGCCACCTGAAGCTGGAACTGCGCCTGCCCGGCCTGCCGGGCACGGTCAACGCCATCCACTTCGGCGGCTGGCACGGCAATGCACCAGGGCGGCACGTGCACCTGGCCTACCGTCTGGCCTGCGATGACTACCGCGGCGGTGCGGCGATCCAGCTCATCATCGAGCATTGCCTGCCGGCCTGAACCTGGAGTGCCGCCCATGCCGATGCACGGGCCGCACCGTTTCTTTCACTTGATCAGGGCTGGACCTTGCTGACCACGGTCGGCATGTCCCAGGCGCCGCCGGCTGCCACCAGGCGGCACAGGCCCGAGGTGGCTTCGCCGGTCTTCACGAAGCGCTTGCCGTCCCAGCTCCAGTCCGTGGTGTGCCAGCAGTCACCCAGGCCGCGCCCCTTGTGGGCGGCACTGATGACCCGGCCATCGCTGTCGCTGCCTGACGTGGTGACCAGCACCGGATTGAACGGCGCCTTGTCATTGGCCACCCAGAAGCCGTAGCCCTCGTTGTAGGCCGCGCGCCAGCACAGCGTGGACACCAGCACCTTGTCGCTGGACAGGCGGGTGATCGTCAGCTCTTCCGGCTCATCGATCATGGGGTGGCCTTCCGGGCCGATGGCCGCGCAGTCATCGGCCGGCGTCGCCGCGCGCAGTGCACGGCGCAACGCCGGGGCCTGCGTCTGCGCCATCGCGGTGTCGGCAGGGCGCGTAGCGGGCAGCTTCGGCAGTGTCACCAGCGGCGGGGCCAGCGCCGGCAGCACCTTGTCCTCGCTGCCATTGCCCTTGCGCACCAGTGCGCCAGGGGTGCCGAAGCGGCCCTGGAACTCGTCCATCTTCAGCAGCACCGCCGACGCGCCGCTGTCGGACAGCGTCCAACGCTGGTTGCCCCCGCCCACCATCTCGATGCGGCTGGTGCGGGTAAGTGCCGCCAGCAGCGCATCGGTCTGTGCCGGCGTCAGTGCGCCGGTGCCTTCCTTCAGCGACAGGCGGCCCAGGTCGGTGCCGTTGATGTGCAGATGTACGTCCGCGCCTGGCGCAAGCTTCGGCGCGTCCTCATCGTACTGGCCCAGCATCAACTGGCCCTGCACGCGCTGCTGCGGGCCGGCCGCGCGGGTCAGCAGCACCGACACCGCCGGGCCGTCAGCCTCATCGGACTGGTAGCCCGCTGCGCGGCAGGTGCGCGTGTTGTCGCACGACAGCGTCCAGTCATTGTGGGTGAACGGGAAAGGCGAGGTCGGGGCAGCGGCGGCAGGCAACGAAACGGCCAACAGCACGGACAGGAACAACGGGCGCATGCACATCCTTATGGGGGAAAACCGGACGCTATGGTGCCGCGCAGGTGCAGGGCTGACCAGCCGCTCTGTGACGGAATATATGTGACGCGAAGCACATTACGACGGAAAACCTTAATGAATTCATCTCGTTATATGACCATGTGACCGTCAAAAAGCTGGCGCCCGTCACGTCTGGATGGCACAGTCGGGCCACGACCAACATGGGACGACGGAACGCCCGATGTACGCCGAATCACTGCTCCCCGGCGCCGCACTGCAGCGCCTGCACCAGGACCGACGCCTGATCCGCGTCGAAACCGCTTTGGACCCGGATACGTTCCTGGTCAAGCGCTTCGATGGCATCGCCTCGGTCTCCAGCCCGTTCACCTACCGCATCGACCTGCTTTCCATCCAGCCACGGCTGGAGCTGAAGCAACTGGTCGGCCAGCCGCTGCGCCTGCAGCTGGGCGATGAATTCGGCGACCGCAGCGTGCATGGGTATGTGCGCGAGTTCGCCAGCACCGGGCAGCAGGCACAGTTCAGTGCCTACCGCGCCGAACTGGCGCCGTGGTTCGCCTTCCTCGACTACACCTGCAACTGCCGCATCTTCCAGGATCGCACTGCGTTGCAGATCATCGAGGAAGTCTTCGAGGGCTATGCGCAGCTGGCGCGGTACCGCTACGACCTCAACCCCGGCAAGCTTGCGCCGCTGCCGTACTGCGTGCAGTACAACGAATCGGACTTCGCCTTCGTCAGCCGCCTGCTGGAAGACGCTGGCCTGTACTACAGCTTCGTCCACGACGACGAAGGCCACGAGATGGTGATCAGCGACGATTCGACGCTGAGCACTGCCCACGGCGAGCCGCAGCCGATCGCCTACGTTTCCGACCAGGGCACCCTGGCCAGCACCGGCCTGCATCGCTGGGGCGCGCGGCGTCGGGTCGGCCCGAGCGTGCAGACGCTGCGCAGCTTCGACTTCAAGCAGCCGGGCGAGCGACTGGATGGCAACCAGGGCAACCAGGTGCCGATGGGCCTGCTGCCGCCGTTGGAGCAGTACCGTTACGACGGTGCCGCGCGCTTCATGAACAGCCGTATCGGCACGGCGCTGGCCGCCGTGCGCAACGAAGAAGTGACCTGGCCGACCAAGCTGTTCGAGTGCGCGGGCAATGCCGGCGAGATGGAGGCCGGCGGGTGCTTCGACCTGGAGCGCCATCCGAATTTCATCGGCCGCGACGACACCGATCGCAGCTTCTTCGTGGTCAGCGTGCAGCGCGAAGGCCACAACAATTTTGCCGCCGATTTCGGCAGCGCCGAAGCGCCCAGCGTGGAAGTGCAGGCCGAAGTGCTGCGCCGGCGCATCCCATACCGCCCGCTGCGGCTCACCCCCTGGCCGCGCATGCCGGGCCCGCAGACTGCCACGGTGGTTGGCCCGCCGGGCGAGGAACTGCACGCTGACCGCTATGGCCGGGTAAAGGTGCAGTTCCACTGGGACCGCCAGCTGGACCGTCGCGAGAACGCCTCGTGCTGGATCCGCAGCGCCAGCCCCTGGGCCGGCGCCGACATGGGCGGCGTCTCGCCGCCGCGCGTGGGCCAGGAAGTGATCGTCGATTTCCTCGACGGTGATCCGGACCGGCCGATCATCACCGGGCGCGTCTACAACGAAGACAACATGCCGCCGTTCGGCATGGAGGTCAGCGGCCTGAAATCGAAGACCGTCAAGGGCGCAGGCTGGAATGAAATCACCATGCACGATGGCGCCGGCGGCGAGCTGCTGAACATGCGCGCCCAGCGTGACATGGTCACCACCGTGCTCAACGACCAGAACGCCAGCATCAAGAACAACAAGTCGACCACGGTGGCGGTGAACCACACCATGGGCGTTGGCGCCAACCAGGACATCAGTGTCGGCGGCAACCGCGGCATCACCATTACCGGCACCGATACGCTCGGCGTCACCGGCACCCGCACCACCAATGTCACCGGTGCGGTCACCGAGAAATACGAGGCGGGCGAAACCAAGACGATCGTGGCCGCCGGCTACACCGAAACCATCACCGGTGATTTCAAGACCACGCTGACCGGCAACTACACCAGCCAGCGCACCGGCACCTGGGCCGAAACCGTGACCTCCACCTCCAGCCGCACCGTGGGTGGGCTGGTCACCGAGACCCTGCAGGCCGCCCGGGAAGTGACGATCACAGGGCAGGACAAGCGCAAGGTGCAGGGCAAGGTCGACGACAGCAACGTCGGCGAGCGCGTCATCGATGTCACCGGCAACTTCAGCCAGGATGCCACCGGCACCCACAGCCAGGGCTCGGACGGGGCGATGAGCCTGGAGTCGGCGGTCAAGCTCACCAGCAAGGTCGGCGGCTCGGTCATCGAGATCACCGACAGCGCGATCAAGATCACCGCCGGTGGTTCGGAGGTGGTGATCGACGCCGGTGGTGTTTCGGTCAACGGCAGCGAGATCAAGCTCAACTGCTGAGCCGCAAGGGAGAAGCACGATGCAGGACACCCCCATGCTGCGTGGCCTGAACGCACTGCGCGATGCCTGGCTGGATGCAAGCGCCGACAGCAGCCGGCGGCTGCTGGTCTGGCGCCTGCCGGCCGCCGCCAGCCGCTTGCTGGCCGCGTTCTTCGAAATGCAGCGCAACGACGCGGGTCGCGATACGCCGGATTACTTCCTGCGCATCGATACCGCCTATGAACTGGGCTTCCGCTACAGCCGCCAGGTCAAGCAGGACCTGCTGGACCGCTATCTGGCCAGCCAGGACGATCTGCGTTCGCAGCAGGTGCCGCTTGGGTGGCGGGGCCCGCATGAGGCGCACCCGGACAGCGCGCACGGCGTGGTGCAGGTGCTGGAGAGTTTCATCGACCACCACGGCGAGCACCTGCGCCTGCTGGCGGCGGTGCTTGAGCCGGAGCGTTGCGTGCCGGGCGAGGGTTTCGAGCGCTGGGTGGACGCGGCGCTGGCCGCCGGCCCCGGCACACGCCTGCGCCTGGTGCTGGTGGATACCGAAGAGGATCCGCGTTGGCAGTCGCTGCTGGACCGTCACGGCGCGCCGGCGCGTGTGGTCAGCGCCCCGGTCGACATGTTCGGCATCGCCCGCGACACCGCGGCGCAGTCCGGCGGCCGTGGCCCGGAAGTGCTGTACCGGCAGCTGCTGGCAGACCTGATGCTGCTGCTCGAGCGCGGCAGCCCCTCGCAGGTCGTTGCCCGCGCCGGGCGCGCGCAGGGGCTGGCGCAGCGACATGGCTGGCAGGACCAGCAGTCGGTGGTGCAGATGATGGTGGCCGGCGCGTGGTTGAAGCATGGCGACCACGGGCAGGCGATCAACAGTTACCGGCAGGCGCGAAGCGCGGCCGAGGGCGCGCGCATGAGCGGCAACCCGGCTGCACCGGAACTGGTGATGCAGAGCTGGTTCGGCGAAGCCGGCTGCTGGCTGGCCGCCAAGCAGCCCGAGCGCGCCGCACAGACCTACCTGCAGGCCTCGACGTCGGCGGCGAGCATTCCGCACCCGATGTTCGCGCTGGAAGGCCAGCGCATGGCCGGGTGGTGCCAGTTGCAGGCCGGCCAGCGCGAGGCCGCGCGTACCCAGTTGCTGGAGGCCATCCGCATCGCCAAGCCACTGGCGCCGGCCGACCGCAAGGCCACCACGCTGCCGCAGGCGCTGTGGGACCTGCTGCAGCTGCAGGATGCGCGCCGCTGCGAATCGCTGCAGCAGGTGGCCAGCGACTACCTGCAGGCCAGTACCGGCCTGCTGGAAAAGGCCGACGCGCAGGGGCGTGCGTTGGGGCCGCAGCCGCCACGCCCGGCACTGGATGCGATCGACGCCGAGCTGGATGCAACGCTGGAGCGTGGTTTCCACCGTGCCCAGCAGGAGCGCGAGCGCCTGATCCAGGGCGGCGATGAGTTTTTCCGCAAGATCGTGGCTGTCGGTCGCGATTTCCTCGACCCGGGCTGGAATGGCCTGCCAGCCATCGAGCACCCGCTCGACCATGACATTCCGGTGTGGAGCGAGCCGCCGGCGATGCAGCCGCTGCCCGACCCGTCGGGCCTGCTGCAGCCGCCCGTGGCCGCACCCGCCGGAACGACCGTTACAGGAGTTGCTGTTGCATGAAGTCGAACAAGACCGTGGTGATGCTGGTGGCCATCGTGCTGGGCATCATCGTCGTGACCTGGATCAGCGCCGAGTACCGTGACGAAGTAAAGGCGTTCCTGCGCGCGTTGTTCCGCGCCTTGTAAAGCAACAAGGAGTGTTGCCGTGAGCATCGCCGCCAAGCATTTCGATCCGCAGCTGGGCATCGACATCCACATGTACGCGGTGCCGCCGTGCCCGCTGCCGACGCCGCACATCGGCCTGGTGCTGGATCCGTTCGACTACATCCCGTTCATCGGGTCGACCATCAAGGTCAATGGCGTGCACCGCGGTACTGCCGGTACCGGTGGCCTGGACATCCACATTCCGCTGGGCGTGTGGGGGCCGCCGCTGGCTGCGCCGATGGGACCGCAGTTCGACGGCGAAGAGATCTTCATGGGCAGCCGCACGGTGTCGGCCGACGGCGAGCCGTTCTCGCGGCTGGCCATGCCGGTGCTGGACTGCAACCTGGCCGGCATGATCAACCCGTTCCGGGTGAAGAAGCCGAAGAAGCCGCTGCGCGCAATGTCGCTGCCCACCGGCCTGAACGTGGCCATCCCCACCAGCGTCACCATCGGCGGGCCGCCCACGGTGTCCTGGACTGCGCTGGCGTTCCGCGCCGCGTTTGCCGGGCTGGGCAAGCTGCGCAAGAGCGCCTTCTTCCGCAAGAAGATGGATGCCTTTGCCAACTGGCGGCGTGGCAAATGGGGCCATCTGCCCTCGAGCTTCCTCAAGTGCAAGGTGCTGCGCGCCGAGCCGGTCGATATCCGCGATGGCAGCGTGGTGGTCAGCCACCAGGACTTCGACATTCCCGGGCGGCTGTCCTTCGCCTGGCAGCGCAGCTACGGCTCGCGCCGGGCAGGTGAGCCGGGCCTGTGCGGCGCCCGCTGGCAGACGCCGGCCGATATCCGCCTGGAACTGCTGGACGACGGCAGCGTGTGGCTGTCCGGCCCGGACCAGGCCGCGTTCTTCCCCGAGCTGCCACCGGCCGACGGCGAGGCCGGGGCGATCCTCGATTTCGTCGACGGCGCACGCCTGCTGCGGCGGCGCGGGCAATGGCAGGTGCGCTTCAAGAGCGGCCTGAAGTATGTGTTCGGCGGCGAACTGCCGGCAGGCGTCAGTGCGCTGCCGAATCCGCAGTCGTGGCCGATCGAGCGCATCGAGGATGCCCACGGCAACCACTGGCGGTTCGAGCGCCGCGACGGCCATCTGGTGCGCATTGTCGAAAGTGGCGTCGGCGACCTGCAGGGGCGCTTCATCGAGGTGGAGGCGCGCCACGGCCGCATCGACCGGATGGCGCTGCATGATCCGGCCACCGGCCTGGTGCATCCGCTGGTGAGCTACCGCTACAGTGGCGAGGGTGATCTGTTGGCGGCCGTCGATGCGCTGGGTGCGCCGCGCACCTTCGCGTACGAACAGCATCGCCTGGTGCGGCACACCGACCGCGTGGGCCTGTCATTCCACTACGCGTTCGACCCACAGGGCAGGGTAGTGCACTCGTGGGGCGATGGCGGCCTGTACGACTACCACTTCGAGTACGACGCGCTGCTGCGCGAGACCCGGGTGACCGACTCGCTGGGCCACCTGAGCGTGGTCAAGTTCGACGAGAACCAGTTGCCGCTTTGCGAGATCGATCCGCTCGATGGCGTGACGCTGTTCGAGTACGACGATTTCGGGCGGACCGTGGCGGTGACCGATCCGGAGGGGCTGCGTACGGCGTTTGCCTATGATGCGCAGGGAAACCTGGTGTGCCTGACGCGCGCCGATGGCACGTCGATACAGATGGAGTACGACCTGGACGACCATATGGTGTCGCTGCGGACGCCGGATGGTGTCGACTGGCAACAGGCGTATGACGGCCGGGGCCTGCTGGTCAGCCAGACCGATCCACTGGGTGCAACCACACGCTTCGAGTACGACGCACGGGGACAGTTGGAGTCGCAGACCAACGCGCGCCAGGCGGTGACACGCCTGCGCTATGACCGTCATGGGCTGGTGGCTGCCGTCATTGATGCGCTCGGCCATGAGAGCCGCTTCGAGCACGATCCGCTCGGCAACCTGCTGCGCCAGGTGGATCCTTTGGGACAGGCCAGCCGCTACGAGTACGACGCCAAGGGACGCCTGCTGGCCACCGCTGGCCCCGATGGCGCCGGTGTGCGCTGCGAGTACGATGCCGAAGATCAGCTGGTGCGTTACACCGATGAAGTGGGTGCGCAGACGCGGCTGCAGTACGTGGGCATCGGACAGATCGGCAAGCGCCTGCAGGCCGATGGCCACAGCGTTGAGTATCGCTATGACACCGAAGAACAGCTCATCGCGGTCGTCAACCAGCGCGGCGAGACCTACCAGCTTGTACGTGATGCGCTGGGCCGCATCGTCGAGGAAGTGGACTACTGGGGGCAATCACGGCGTTACAGCTACGATGCTGCCGGGCGGCTGACGGCGACCCTGGATCCGCTGGGCCAGCGCATCGCCTTTACCACCGACAAGCTTGGGCGCATCACCCGCAAGACGCTGCCGGATGTACGTCATCCCGGCCAGCAGGTGCAGGAGCACTTTGTCTACGACGTGCAGGGGCAGATTGTCGAGCTGCGCAATCCGGCGCGCACGGTCAAGCGCCGTTATGACCCGCTGGGCCAGCTGCTGGAAGAGCTGCAGGATGGCTTCCGTGTCGGCTATGGCTACGATGAAGTGGGAAATGAGGTCCTGCGCGAGACCTCGGCGGGTAACCGCGTGGCGTTTGGCTACGACCTGCGGGACCAGACGGTGTCGGTGGCGATCAATGACGAGTCGCCGATCTCCATTGAGCGCGACGCGCTAGGTCGCACAACGCGCGAGCAGCTGAGCCCGCATCTACAGCGCGACTTCACCTATGACAGCCGCAACCTGCTGACCTCGCAGTCGGTACTGAAGGATGCCGCGCCGCTGTTCGAAACGCGTTATGACTACGACCGCAGTGGCAACCTGACACGGCGCAGCGACAGCGCACAGGGCGTGGACGAGTACCGCTACGACGCGATCGGGCGCCTGTTGCAGCACATCGACCCCAAAGGAAAGGTGGAGCGCTACTTCAACGATCCGGCGGGCGACCGGCTGCGCACCGAGGTGAAGCAGGTGCAGGCGCGCAAGGTGGTGGGCGGCGACGATGACGACCTGACCACCTGGACGCGCGAGGGCACCTACCAGGGCACGCACTACGTGTTTGACCGGGCAGGCGACCTGGTGCGCAAGGGCGTGCCGCATGGGGATGCGCCGGATGACCTGACGCTGATCTGGGATGCCAACCATCGGTTGGCCGAGAGCCGCCGCAACGGGCAGTCAACGTACTACGGCTACGACCCGCTGGGACGGCGGGTGTTCAAGCGCAACCCGACGCAGACGACGTGGTTCTTCTGGGATGGAGATGCGTTGCTGGGTGAGGTGCAGCAGGCCAACGATGCCGAAGAGGCGGCGCCGGTCTGGGTGGGTAATGTGGCGAGCTTGGTAGAGGTGAGGCGCCGGCAGCGGCGGTTGGAAAAGCTGCATGAGCGAGTGCGGGAGTATGTGTACTACCCGGGGACGTTTGCGCCGTTGGCGCTGTTGAGTCGGTGCGGTCAAGACGTGACGGGGCTGAAGGCTATAGGCACGTGTAGTGCTGTTGTCGAGGAAGCATCAGACTCAGCTCCCCCCCGCGTTTCACCACCTAACGTAGTGAACGACCCTGTTGTTCCGGCGAGTCGTTTAGCCCAGCCTGTCAGCGAACCGCGAATTGGGGGGCTTTCAGGCGCTGCATTGGGTGCCGTGGTGCTTGGTGGACCTGCTGCAAGACATCAAAGGCCGGCGAGATCCCTACCGCATCCTGATACCAAACAGACGGTGGAAACCGGCAGCGGAGCGCTGATCGCCGGCTCCTGTCAGGATGCCGCACTGACGCAAGTCCTCTTCTATCACAACGAGCCCAATGGCGCGCCGACAAGGGTTACTGATCGGTACGGCATGGTTCTTTGGGCGGCGCACTACAATGCATCAGGCAAAGTTGAGGCGAACGAGCCTGGGCCACTATGTAACCCGCTTCGTCTTCAAGGGCAGTACTTCGACGAGGAAACCGAGCTGCACTACAACCGTTTCCGGTACTTCGATACAACAACAGCCAGCTACACCAGCCGAGATCCACTAGGCACGATACCTGGCACAAACCTTCATGCGTTCGGGCCGAGCACAACCAGCTGGATCGATCCATTGGGATTGACAGCATTGGATCACACTGGAGCAGATGGTCAGGGCTACACCATCTATGCTCTGGTTGATCGAAAAAGCGGCGAAGTGAAGTACGTTGGACTCACCGAGCACTCACGTTATTTCGAGCGGATGAATGAACACCAGACCAGCGGCCGGTTGCACGGTGCATTGGAAAGCATCGAGTTGGATGCTGCGGCAAACTATGCTGAAGCACGAGGCAAAGAGCAGTTTTACATAGATACGCATGGCACTATCGAGACATCGCAACGAGGAAAACCGTTCGGTCCAGGCGCGGAGGGCAATCGACAAGTGGGATTTGATATCAACCGTACGGATGATCGTGGCAAGGCATTTCGTGCGCACTACGACAGCCTCAGCGCCGATTCGCCAGGGTCAAGTGTGAATCTCCCAGCGTGCAGAGGATAATTGAATGCCAAAGAAGTTCAAAGTTGAGGTTGGTGACGTATTCGCGGTTCCGCTGCCGAAAGGCGGCCATGGGGTTGGTCGAATCATCCACATTTCGGATCGATGGAGGCTGGCGCAGTTCTTTGATCTGAAACTGGACGAACCGGGACTGCTTGATTCGGTTGCCGACTATGATGAGGTTATGCCGGTTCACAACATCGTGACGCTTCGTATCGAAGATGGCAGTTGGCCTGTTCTGCAAAAGGGCGTTACGGATGCATTGCCGGATCTGAAATCGCTGGTGTTCTACAAGGGGCTTCCCGCAAGGCGCACTTACGTCAATCTCTGCGGGGAGGCTGTACCGGAGTGCCACGGAAGAAGTGGTGCATCATCCATGCCTCAGTTTGCGGAATACATCACTGAAGTCCTCGAGGAAGCACTGGAAGGCCGGGCTTAACCTTGTGCGTGTCTGACGAGGGTGGTGTGTTTGTCGCTAGGTGTGGAGTTTCGCGGAGTTGGTGCAGTGCTGGCCTATCGGCTATTTGTCTGCCGTTGGGTCTAACCCAGCCTTCTGTGCCAACCGCTCGCGACCATTTCGCGGTCCTGCCATCGCCTTCGCCCAATGGTCCGCCGGAAGTGTCGCAATTGGTTGGGTTCCGTCCTGAGATCAGAGATGCAGAAGATTTATGCTCAGCAGTTCAAGCTGAAGTTCGACAATGGCGGCAGTGCTTTCGAGGCGCTTCGAATAGCGAACAGTTCTTTTGACAACTGTGGGATGTCGCTTTCAAAGCGGCCTTCCAGGATGAGCGCCCTCCGCGATGTTCATGTCTCGAACTGCAAGGTGGTCAACTGCGAGATTGGTCCAACGGTGCTTGAGGATGTTCAGATCGACGGGTTGGATGTGAATCCAATCCTCCTCCTTTGGTCCTGTTTCTTCAGAAGGGTCTCCCTTGCGGGAAAGATTGGAAAGATCAAAATCAATCTTGAACCCTTTGCGTTCTGCACTGATGCTGGCGTTCTCGCTGCATTCGCAGAGCAGCGTTCGGCATTCTATGAGGCTACGAACTGGGCGCTGGATATCAGTCGGGCAAGATTTGTCGATTTCGCATGCAAGGGTGTACATCTCGACCTGATCAGGAGAGATCCGCAGACTCAGGTCATCATCCGGAAGCGGGACTTCGGCGGACTCGACATGTTGGGATCACAGTTCGCGGATGCATTCCCTGAGACGCATACCAGGCTGAGCATCTTCAGTGACTCGGATGCCGAAGAAGTGTTGCTGGTGGTGCCTTTGGCCGCAGCCAGGAGGCGCCGCGAAGACTGGGCAGGCGGAATCGCGGAGTTGAGGCGCTTGGGCATTGCTTCAGAATGAGCAGTTGTCGCAGCCAGGCATCTGGAGGGTGTATGGAAGTGACCCTAGGGGGCAGGATGGGTGGTCCGGAGATGGGCGTGAAGTTCCTTCCCGGAATCGTCCAGGCTCGCATCAGGCTGAAAACCGCCTTCGAAAAAGTATCCATCGACGGCTTGGAAGTGATCGATGTCGAGCTGTGGATTAGTGGCAGTGTGACCGACTATTGTGCGGCAGGCGCTTCATCGTCGACGAAGTTCTCTGCCAGAAAGAGAAGCGTGCGTATCGCCATCTGCATTGCAATTGAAGAGGCCTCGCGCATCGATGATGATTCTGTCGCATCTGCAATTGAGGGCTGGCTGGTTCGTGGTTTTGAAAGTGCGGCGCTGCCTCGAAGTGCCGGCAACATCGGCGTATCGGGCGCTGTTGATGCCTTGAAGTCGCGCTTCACGTGATTGGACCGGGAGGTCCGGTGAATCCTGAGTGGAACTCCGCTTTTGAGCGCCTTGGCGCGATGATCGCTGGATCATCACGCGTGAGGGTTTTTCCTGGTCGTGCTGCTCCTCCAGATCTGGTGGAGGATGTGGAGAGGGAGCTGGGCTTGCCTTTGCCCGCCTCATACAAATTCTGGCTGGCTGAGTATGGGAACCTTTCTATCGGTCCAGATCCGGTGTTTGGCCTTGCAGAGCCGGAAGATCGAGATGTGGCAGATGATGATCTGATCTACAATGCTCGCTTGGTCGCGGAGGATGGATTTTCTCCTTCAGGAATTCTTCCTATTTTTGCTCCGGATTCCGATGAAGCCTTCTACTTCGATACACGCGGTGGCCTAAAGGACGGGGAGTACCCGGTTCTCAGGTACGACTGCAACACCGGTGCATTCGAGACGTTTTCGAGCTCCTTTGCTGGGTTCCTCGTGGAGGTTGTTCGTCGGGCTGGGTAACAGAGCGCCGCGTTCGCGCCGCTTGTGAAGACGGCCTATCAACCAGTGTCGCGATACAGAACCTGGGGAATTGGCGGCTCTGTGGATGTACAGTGATGGCGTCCGCGGTGAGAAGTTCCGGGTCATCGAAGGCGAAGAACATGAAGCACAGCGTTGTTCTGATGGATGCCAGACACCAAACAGCATTCCCGACGCCAGATGCTGAGCTGGTGTTCTTCAATGCCCCCTTCAGTTGCGACAAGCTTGCCAAAATTCGGCAGGCCCACCTCTGGTCCCCGCCCGGTGACAAGCTTGAGGCGTTGCCAGAGATACTCAGGGAAATGCGAGGTCTCAAGTCGCTCAGCATAGGGCCTGGATCCATTGCGCCATCGATCATCGATGGACTTGAGGACGGGCGGCTGCCTGAGGGAATCGAGGCGCTGAGCATTCACCTTGGCACGGGAACTCTGGTGTGGCCGAGTGTTGTACTGCCCAATCTCAGGACGCTGTACGTTGACGTGCCTGTGCGCTTCGATGTATCGAGCTTCCCGATGTTGAGGGTCCTCTCCATCTATCCCGACAGGTCATTGAAGAATCTAAGGTTGGCTCTGGCGCTACCTCTCCAGGAGTTGAACCTGCTGAACGTGCCCGTAGCTGATGAGATCTTCGATGCCCTCTCTTCATCGGCGGGTGGCCTTGAGCGCCTGGGGCTGCTGGGAGGGACGAAGCTGAAGAGCCTCGATGGGATCGAGAAGCTTGCCCATTTGGAGGCAGTGCGGCTGAAAAATCTGAGTTCGCTGGCAGACATTCGCGCATTGTCCAGCCTCGGGTATCTCAAGATTCTCGATATCCAGTACTGCAAGCGGATAGCGAATATCGAGATCATCAATGATCTTGCCGCGCTTCGTGAGTTGAATATTGTGGGGTGTGGGAAGCTGGGTCTGGAAAAAGTAGACGCGAAAATTAGCTCGCTTCGGAGCACGACGGTTGGGGCTACAACCTGACCCGGGTGGGCGCCGAGGATAGGCGCTGTAGTTGCATTCAATGAGGCGTAGCCGGAAGCTTTCTTTTCAGTTGGGCGGGGTGGCATGATAAAGGTCAGTCAAATAGATTCAGCTGTTGAGATTGCGAAACTTTCATCCATCGATGTCGCCGGTTTCGCTGTGGGTCGCTCGTCCTCCGCGAATGCACTGGATGTTGACCAGTGTAGAAGTCTTTGTAGCGGGCTTGATTGTGCGTATGCCGTCTATCCAATTGGTGGCTTTGATGACATCGGCTTTTGTAGGGAGTTTCTTGAAGAATTGAAGCCCCGATATCTGGAGTTCACCGTTGTGGACCCAGAGAAGATCGAGCTCAGCGCGGCGCAGTTGCGCGCACTGTCCGCGCTGGACGTTGGCAAGATTGCCAACGGGCTTTTCCTGCTCAGGGATGATCTCTCCCTACTCGACAGAGTTTCGCATATGGACGCGCTTGTGCACGCGGGCGTTGAACTCTTCCAGATCGAGGTGGAGTCGCTGGTTGATCCAGAGGCCAAAATTGCCCGTAGATCCCATGCACGCATCGCACAATTTCTCGCTCGGTACCCTGCATTGATTGGAGATTCGTTTGCGTTGGGCGTTGATCTGCCCGACGTCAATCAGGTTGGCTACAGTTTGACTCTGACGAATGAAAGTGCCCGTGCATACGATCTGTCGCAGCAGCACTACGCGTTGTCATCAGCGATAAGGATCGTCAAAGGCTTGAAGGCAGCGCCTATGCGGAGGGCTTGACATGCCTTGTGCAGAGGCGAGCTTTGTAGAAGCGTCATTGATGTGCATCGCTCAGTCGAATTCGTTGATGCGGGGTGCTGGTCATGGTCCCAGAGGATATGATCAATGAAGGTCAGAGAGGCGCGTGCAAGATGGCAAGCAGAGCAGTTGCAGTTGATAGAAGGCCATCTTCGTGATACGACCAGGTCGATGAGGATGGCGGCAATGCCCGGATCTCCATTCGGGCATGGTGATGAAGGCCTTGAGGACTACCGGGGGATCACGCTCGCCACGCCTGTTCGGTATCTGGGTATTGAAAGGGTTGATCTGTCTGATGCCATTTTCAAGGACGGCGCCAGCGTTAACGAGTCCGAAGCAAGGGAGTGCAGGTTTGATCGCATAGACATGCGCAATGTTTTCGTGAGAAGAAAATTCCTTTCATGCAGCTTTGTTGGGGCCAGGCTCAATGGCGCGCGGCTGGGTGGTGAGTTCACTGGCTGTGACTTCTCGAGCGCCAATCTCTCCAGATCATTTGCTACGGACTGCAGGTTCGTTGACTGCAGGTTTCTTGAGGCGAATTTGTCAAACGTCCATTTCATAAGCTGTGTATTTGAGCGGTGTGACTTCACTGGCGTCAAGGTGCTGTCTGGATCTGTAGCGAAGAGTAAATTCTTTGGTTGTAACATCCATGATCAGTTCTTGGCGTGCGTTACGGAGGGGATTGTTATTGCATGATCTGATCTGGGGGTTCATGCTCTCAGGTATCGCAAGGTGTTGGACGCTCGCTAGGAGGATGCGCGCTGAACGGCCGAATCTGAGTGAGTGAGCCAAGGGTGCGGATCGATTTATCGGATGCGGGCGCAAACAGGCAGGAAGCAGATCGAGCATGGACCTTGTCGGAAAGCGCGAGCAGAGGGTGATTTATCCAGGTACATCTGTATTCTCATATGATCCTCGATGGGAAGAGATCCGCACTGAAGTGGTCGACGAATTGCGGGAAGCTGCGGGTAGATGATGACTGCCCATCTGATTGGTGATCGAATCGAGAGCTTCATCCGACGCATGGTTCATCCAACTATCGGACAGCGTTATCCTGCCTGTGAGGTCTGGACGTGACTGGAAATTCCTTCCCTCGCATCTACGATGCGGGTTCTCTTGAGGTAAGTGCCAAAGTACTGAGCGACTTTGGTCTTGATCCTTTGTCCAGCGAGCTGATGTTGCGCCTCGGGTTGCCTTCAAAACTGCCGGGCGAAATGCCCCTTGTGCAGTTCGAGGCGCCGCAGAGGGCCGATTTCGACGGGGAGGAGCTTCTCGTCGTCGCGCACGAGCCGTGGGGAAGGGAGCTTCTGCTCTGCCTGTCACCAGGCGGGAAGGTGATTGCGGCGGGTGATGGCATACATAAGTTCGTCAATAGTCGCTTGTCCAGCTTTCTCGGGTTTCTGGCGTTGTATGAGGCATTTCAGGAGCAGGCCAGGTCAGGTGATTCCGGTCCCGTTGTTTACTCCCAGTCAGAGATGCAGGCCAGGCTTGAGTCGTTCAGGCGAGGTGAGTTCCAAGCGCGCCCGACAGAGCAACGGTTCAATCGTGATGTTGCAATCAGCACGATGGCGGCGGAATGGACCACGCTTGACCCTGCTGCGCTCGCGGAAGGCGCGTGGTGGTCTGTTGTGCTGGAGCAGCTGGAAGACGGCCAGATCTGATGTTGCGCGACGCAGGGGAGCGTCGCATGGGGCTGCAAGGATGACTGGACGGGAGGCGATTCTGAATCAGGTCAAGGCAGGCGGCGGTCCTGGAAAGGGGCATACGCGCCCGCTGCCTCCCCAGCAACCCCATTCCCCCCACCCAGGCGTTGAACCATCCATCCTCCCGCTGGAGCCGTCCAATGCCCCTCGTCCTCCGCCGCGCCCCCTGCGTGCTGGCCCTGTTGCTCGGCACCCTGGCCGGGTCTGCCTACGCACAGCCTCGCCCCGCCGTTCGGCCGCTTGCTCCAGCCCCCCTGCTGCAGGTTGCGGGTGCCGAACAGGCCATTGAGCTGCGCCAAGCCAGCATCGAGGGTGAGGTCCGCGCCGGCATCGCGCAGACCCGCATCACCCTGCAGTTCCACAATCCGAACCGGCGCGCGATGGAAGGCGAGCTGCAGTTCCCGTTGGCCGACGGCCAGCAGATCAGCGGCTTTGCATTGGACATCAATGGCGAGCTGCGCGATGCGGTGCCCGTACCCAAGGATCGTGGCCGCCAGGTCTTCGAGGAGATCGCCCGTCGCGGTGTTGACCCGGGTCTGCTTGAGCAGACAGCCGGCAACCAGTTCCGCCTGCGCATCTATCCTTTGCCGGCCGGTGGCAGTCGTCGCGTGCAGCTCGTGCTGCGTGAGCCGCTGGCCTTCTCCAACCAAGGTTGGCGGTGGACGCTGCCGTTGCAGTTCGCGGCAGGCGCCGCCTCGGTTGAGCTGAAGCTGCAGGCGCCGGGCGAAGTCACAGCAGGAACCGCCCCGTTCCGCATCGACGCGGGCCGGTTGCAGTGGCGCGGCAAGGGGGCACAGTTGCCGGCGCAGCTTCAATGGAACCTGCCCGCAGCACGCCGGGCAGACGTGCAGGTGGCGAAGTGGGAGGAGGGCCACTACCTGCTGGCCCAGCTGCCGGTGCCGGTAAGCCGCACGCCGCGCACCGTGCCAGGCGAGGTTGGCCTGCTGTGGGACGGTTCGGGATCGTCCGGACAGCGTGACCGCACGCGCGAGTTCGCATTGCTGGATCGGTACTTCGCTGCCATGGGCAATGGCACGGTCGCGCTGACCGTGCTGCGCGACCGCGCCGAGCCGGTGCGCCGCTTCCGCATCCAGGGTGGCAACTGGAGTGCGCTGCGCACGGCACTGCAAGCGGTTCGCCCGGATGGTGCCAGTGCGCTGGCTGGATGGCAGCCGCAGCCGACCGTAAAGGAATATCTGCTGCTCAGCGACGGCCTGCTGACCTACGGGCCGGAGACGCTGCCGGCTCTGGCGGCGGATCAGCGCCTGTTCGCAATCAGCAGTGCTGGCGCCCGCACCGACACCACCCGCCTGCGCGGCTGGAGCGAGGCGCATGGTGGGCGTTTCGTGCCCGTGGGTACGGACGTGGATGCCGCCGCCCGCGAACTGCTGTCCGCCCCGTTGGACCTCCAGATCGATGCCGGGCGCGGCGTGCAGGATGTGGTGATCGATCGCCGCAGTGAAGCGCAGGGCTGGCTGTGGCTGCATGCGCGCCTGGCCGCCGACGGCGTGCCGATGCGCGTGCGGGTTGCCGGTGGTGAGTGGCAGGCGCTGCCGCCTACCCGCCGCAGTGACGACGGAGATCTGCTGGCCGGGCTGTGGGCGCAGGCGCGCCTGCAGCAGTTGGCGGTGGACCGGCGCAGCAACCGCGAGGCAATGCACCGTCTGTCCCAGCAGTTCGGCATGGTCGGGCCGGGCACGTCGCTGATCGTTCTGGAGACGCTGCAGGATTACCTGCGCTATGCGATCCGCCCCGCCGGCGCGCTGCGCGCTGACTATGACCGTGGATATGCCCGCCAGGTCGCCGATCGTGCGGCCGAGGATCGCCGCCGCCTCGACAAGGTTGCCGCGCAGTGGAAGGAGCGCCAGCAGTGGTGGAACCGCAGCTGGCCGAAGCAGGCGCCGCCGTCCGCGGCCAAGGAGATCCTGGCCAACGATGCAGCGGCCAGTGCGCCGATGGCGCTGCTTGCCGCGCCAGCACCCGCGGCACCGCCGCCGCCCGCGCCGATGATGGCTGCCGAATCGCGGATGGAGGCCGCACGTGCGCGCCGGCAGGCCCCGTCAGCGGAGGCCGCATCACTGGATGCCACGGGTGCGAGTGCATCGGCTGCCGAGGCTGCACCGTCGCCCGCCAACGGCGGCCAGCTCGGCATCCAGTTGGCAGCGTGGCAGCCGGACTCCCCGGTGGCCCGCCGCCTGCGGCAGGGCCCACCCGCCCAGCTGTACGACCGCTACCTGGCCGAGCGCGCCGCGCATGCCGACAGCAGCGCCTTCTTCCTGGACGTGGCAGACCTGCTGCTGCAGCAGAACCAGCGTGAGCTGGCCCTGCGCGTGCTTTCCAACCTGGCCGAGATGGATCTGGACAACCGCCACCTGCTGCGCGTACTCGGCTACCGGTTGATGCAGGCTGACGCGCCGGCACTGGCCGTGCCGGTGTTCGAGCAGGTGCTGGCGATGGGGCAGGAGGAGCCGCAGAGCTTCCGCGATCTGGGCCTGGCGCTGGCGGCGGCCGGCAAGCCGCAGCAGGCGCTGGAACCGCTGTACCAGGTTGTCGTACGCCCGTGGGATGGCCGCTTCGATGGGATCGCCCTGATCGCGCTGGATGAATTGACCAACCTGGTATCGCGCAGCCGGCCGAAGCTGGACACCCGGGGCATCGACCCGCGCCTGCTGCAGGCCATGCCGCTGGACCTGCGGGTGGTGCTGGCCTGGGATGCCGACAACAGTGACATGGACCTGTGGGTGACCGACCCCAACGGCGAGCGCGCCTACTACGGCAACCGCCTGACCTACCAGGGCGGGCAGATGTCGCAGGACTTCACCGGCGGCTATGGTCCCGAGCAGTTCTCGCTGCGCGATGCCAAGCCAGGCAAGTACAAGGTGGAGGCCAACTACTTCGGCAGCCGCCAGCAGCTGGTGACCGGCGCCACCACCCTGATGCTGCACCTGGCTACCCACTGGGGCACGCCGCAGCAGAAAGACCAGGCAGTCACCCTGCGGCTGAAGGACCGTGCCGAGACCGTGCTGGTGGGCGAGTTCGAGGTGCGGTAGCGCCACGCCACGCGTGGCTGTCGCACGGGGTAGGAACGGTCGATCCGCGCAGGGCGTGGATCTACCGGGTGCCGTCCGGCATCGCGGGTGCGTGCGGAACCGGCGCGGGATAGCGGCGGAGGACCTGGACCTGCTCGACCGGGCACTCCGGGTATATCCAATGCGCCCATTGCGCGACGAGCCATTCGGTACGCACGCCGCGCAGGTGCGGATGCGCGGATTCCGCCGGGAGCAGGACCAGGATGAGTCCGGCTTTCTGTCCCGTGCTGACCATCAGCCCATGGGGTCGTGCCTCATCAGGGTTGTCGAACAGGATGAGGTCGACCATCGCTTCATAAGGCCAGACCGCTGGAAAGCGGAAGACGGTTCCATGGCTCAGTACATCGTCGATGAGCTGGATCAGGGGGCGAGGGGGCGCGGTCATCGTGATGCTCCGGGCTGCGGCTGCCGCGGAATCCACCGTGCCAGCGCAACGCCGCCACCGAGGATCAGCAGCGTACCAACGGTATGCCACAGCAACTCGGTGATCGGTGCATCCGGCAACGGAATCCTCTGCGCGAGCCACTCGATGATGGGCCGCGCCAGCAGGTAGACCAGCACAACGCCCAGCACGCGCAGCACCCGTTGCACGATGCCGCGCGGATCGGCTGGCCAGCCGCGCCACTGCAGCCACGCCACCAGCAGGCCAAGCGCCAGCAGGCCCGCGGCTTCGTCCAGCGGCACGAGCGGTGTCCACAGCGAGGCCCAGGCCAGGGCCGCGCCGAGGCCCAGCAGTACCGGCAGCTGCCAGCGCCGTTTTCCGCGCAACCCCGGCATCAACTGCCAGGCCAGCACGGCCACGCCGAGGCCGATCAACCAGCCTGCCAGTACGTCGGCCAGGAAGTGTCGGCCCAGATACATGCGCGAGAGTGCCATCAGCAGCGGCCAGCCCAGCGCCAACGTCCATCGCAGCCAGCGGCGGCGGATGCCGAAGGCCAGCAGCAGCCCCACGCAGGCGGCCGTCGCCACGCCGACATGGCCGCTGTTGAAGCCGTAGTCGGCGTCGGGCTGTGCCCGCAGCATTGCGGTGGCCTGCGCGTCCGGCAGTGCCCAGAAGGTGTGGCCTCCGCCATCCACCACGAACGGATGCGATGGCTCGCCCTTGTCGAGTACTGCTGCGTCCACATCGGTAGGGCGGGGAAGGGCGGCGCTCTGCTTGATCGCATGCGTGGCGCAGGCCATCAGCAGTACTGCAAGCATCACGCACAGGCCGGCGCGCAGGCGTGCCCCGAAGGCGCACACCAGGATCAGCGCGGTATAGGCCATCTCGTAGCCCAGCAGGCTGATGAACTGCATCAGCGACAGAACCCAGCCGCTGTCGAAAGTGTGCTGCAACCACAGGTGCCATTGCGTCTGGAACATCCGTTGTCCTCAATGCGCCGTCGCGACGCGGGCAGGCGCCGACGATAACGGATCGGCACGCAGGCCGAACAGGGGGCGCAGCCAGCGTACGCGGCGGATCAGCAGCTCGTGGATGAGCAGGCAACCGCCGACGGTGCCGGCCACAAGCAGCGCAGGTTCCAGCCACGGACCCAGCTGCAGCGGCCGCAACGCATACAGGAGCACGATCAGCACGGTCTGGTGCAGGATGTACCAGCTGAAAACAGCCTCCCGGCAGTAGTCCAGGCCGGGCCAGGGGCGGGACAGCAGCACCCGCGCCCAGCCGAACAAGGCCAGCAGCATGCACCATGTATAAAGGGCGCGACCGATGCGCTCGGTCTGGGCCCATGGCAGTGCCAGCACCCAGACGTCGAGGTCGCCCACGTGCGGCAGCCGGGCCAGTGCACGGATACCCAGCTCCAGGCACAGCCCCAGCAAGGCCAGGCCGAGGGTCAGTCGGCGCCCGCGCACCAGCAGATGCCAACCGCGTTGCCAGCGTGCCGCGAGGAAGCCGCCGAGGAACAGGGGCAGCGATTCGGCGTGCACGTAGACGTCGTTCAACAGAGCGTGGGTGGGCGGCCAGCGTGGCATCAGTACCAGCAGCGCCCAGCCCAGCCACGCCACCGGCAGCACCAGCAGCAGGCTGCCCAGCAGGCGGTCGCCCGGCTGCCAGCGTGGCAGCGCCCTGCGCAGCGGTCGCAGCAGGCTGGCCAACGCCACCGCCAGGACGGTGTAGGGCAGCAGGTAGGCCAGGTACCAGAGGTGGTTCCAGGTGAATCCGTATTCGGCGCCACTGAAGTGCGCGCCCGGCCAGGGCCGGAACTGCCAGTAGCGCCAGAGGAACCGGGCCAGGCCCGGCGCCACGTCGCCCTTGTCCAGCGCTTCGCAGTACGCCTGCAGGGAGACGACGGCGACGATGCCGAACATCAGGGGCAGCTGCAGGCGCCAGCAGCGACGCAGGGTGTGGCGCAGCCGCCCCTGGTCGGGCAGGGACAGGCCCAGCGCGATGCCGCTGATGGCGAAGAGCAGGGGCATCCGCCATCGGTTCATCGCGATCATCGGCCATTGCAGCCACTCGGCGGTGTAGGCGCTCTTGAGGTGGAAATCCCAGCCGGCCACGTAGGCCATGGCGGCGTGGTAGAGGATCAGCAGCCCGAAGGCGGCGACGCGCAGGGTGTCCAGGTCATGGCGACGGTGCATGGAGGGCGGCCTTCAGGAGGAAGCTGCACCCTCCGCCTGCCAGCGCCGGGCCGCCAGCGGATGGGGCGCAGTGGTGGGCGCGCAGGGGCCAGTGGTGGGGATGCTGGGACCAATGGCGGATGCGCGCGCGGCCGGATGGGCAACAATGGCGGCATGGAAAATGGAGATCCGGCGGCCTCGACCGCCTCTGTTGCAGCGCGGCCGCAGCGGTCGCGGCGGCCTCGGCTTGCCGCCGCGTTCTGGTCACTGCTGTTCCTGGGCACCGCGGCGGGCAACGTGCTGGCGCAGTGGATGCGGGCGTTGCGTGACGGCCAGCCCTTCCCGGCGGCGGCGACTTCGATCGAGGAGTTCAGCAGTGCGCTGGCCAGCCTGGGTCTGCTGGCGTTGCTGCATGCGGCCGCGCGCCGCTGGCCGCTGCATGCCGACACCTGGCGGCGCCGGATCGGTTTCTACGTGATGGGCGGCATCGCCTGGTGGCTGCTGCACGTCAGTGCCATGGTGCTGCTGCGCAAAGTGGCCTTCGCCCTGGCCGGGCAGCACTACACCTACGGCGCCTGGCCGGCGCAGTGGTTCTACGAGTTCTTCAAGGACGTGCAGACTTACAGCCTGCTGGTGATTGCGGTGCACGCGGTGGCCTGGTTCGGCCGCCAGCGGCAGGGCGAGGCCCACCTGCTGGCGCCGCCCGATGAAGGCCCACCGGTGGAGCCGGTCGAGCGTCCGCAGCATTTTCTGGTGCGCAAGCTGGGCAAGGAGTTCCTGGTGGCCACCGGCGATGTGGAATACGCCCAGGCGGCCGGGAACTACGTGAACCTGCGGGTGCGCGGTCACGACTACCCGTTGCGGATCACCATGGCGGCGCTGGAGCAGCGCCTGGACCCGACGGAGTTCCTGCGCCCGCACCGCAGCTGGTTGATCCACCGGGGCCAGTTGCGCTCGATCGAGCCGCTGGACGGCGGCGAAGCCCTGCTGCACATGGCTGATGGCGTCAAAGTGCCATGCAGCAGGCGACAGTTGCCGCTGCTGCGGCAGGCCCTGGCAGGCGTGTGAACGGGCGGACCCGGAAGTCCGCCCGCCCGTGGCTTACTTCTTGTCCTTCTTGATCATCGCGTCGATGCGCCCGGCGCGGGCTTCCGAGCCCGGGTGCGAGGACATCAGGCCGCCTTCGCTGGACAGCTTGCGGAACATGCTGGCCAGGGCTGCCGGATCGTAGTTGTGGCGCTTCATGAACTGGTAGCCGTACTCGTCGGCCGCGCTCTCTTCCTTCTGCGAGAACTGGGCGTTGACGAAGCCTTCGGCCAGTTCGCCGAGCTGGCCCTGGCTGAGCTGGGTCAGGTTGCCGTTGCCGGAGGCCGCCAGGCCTTCACGGCCGGCCGAGGCGAGCAGGGCGGTGCGCATCTTGGTCTTGCTGTGACCGAGCTTCACATGGCCAATTTCGTGGCCGATCACGCCACGCACTTCGTCGTCGCTGGCCATGTCCATCAGGCCGGTGTACACGCGCACGCAGCCGTTGGCCATCGCCCAGGCGTTGACGTCGGCGGTGCGGTAGACCTTGAAGTTGAGGTTCAGCCCGTCTTCGTTGGCCAGGCCCTGGGTGATCTTGGCCAGGCGCTGGGCATACGGATCGTTGCCGGACACCACCTGGTTTTCCTTGTCCATGTAGGTGCAGGCCTGGTCGGCGGCCGCCGAGACTTCCGCGTCGGACAGGGTCAGGGCCTTGCCGGCCTTCAGGCCGGTGCTGGACAAGCCCTTCAGGTCGATGGCCGAGGCATTGGCAGCCAGCAGGCAGGCGGCCAGGCACAGGGTGGAACGGATGATCGTCATTGAAATGGTGCTCCTTGGTTGGGATGGCCCGCGTGGCCCCTGTTCCCGCGGTGGTGGGGAAGTCTACCGGGATCGTGTGGCGGGATGTCCAGTGCTGGCCCCAGCCCCCGGCCTGCCTCGCCGGAGGCCCGGCGCCTGCGGTATCATTGGCAGTCATCTATTTAGTGCATAACCGCCGACATGATCGAATTGAATCCTGTCCGCCAGCGCATCACCGATCTGACCGATCGTGTGGTGTCGCTCAGGGGGTATCTTTGACTACGACGCCAAGAAAGAGCGTCTTGAAGAAGTAACGCGGGAGCTGGAAAGCCCCGACGTCTGGAACAACGCCGAATACGCGCAGAACCTGGGCCGTGAACGCTCCAGCCTGGAAAAGACCGTGGGCGGCATCGCATCGGTGCTGGACGGACTGACTGACGCGACCGAACTGCTGGAACTGGCCGAATCCGAACAGGACGAAGATACCGCCCTGGCCGTGGTTGCCGATCTGGACAAGCACCAGGCCCACGTGGAGAAGCTGGAGTTCCAGCGCATGTTCTCCGGCGAAATGGACAATGCGGCGGCCTTCGTCGACATCCAGGCCGGTGCCGGTGGCACCGAAGCCCAGGATTGGGCGGAAATCCTGCTGCGCATGTACCTGCGCTGGTGCGAATCGCGCGGCTGGAAGACCGAGCTGATGGAAGTGTCGGGTGGCGACGTCGCCGGCATCAAGTCGGCCACGCTGCGCGTGGAAGGTGATTACGCCTATGGCTGGCTGAAGACCGAGACCGGCGTGCACCGCCTGGTGCGCAAGTCGCCGTTCGACTCGGACAACCGCCGCCATACCAGCTTCACCTCGGTGTTCGTGTCGCCGGAAATCGATGACAACATCGATATCACCATCAACCCGGCCGACCTGCGTACCGACGTGTACCGCTCGTCCGGTGCCGGTGGCCAGCACGTGAACAAGACCGAGTCGGCGGTGCGTATCACCCACATCCCGACCAACATCGTCGTGGCCTGCCAGACCGGCCGCAGCCAGCACCAGAACCGCGACAACGCGATGAAGATGCTGGCCGCCAAGCTGTACGAGCTGGAGATCCAGAAGCGCAACGCCGAAAAGGACGCCGTGGAAGCGACCAAGTCCGACATCGGCTGGGGCAGCCAGATCCGCAACTACGTGCTCGACCAGAGCCGTATCAAGGACCTGCGCACCGGCATCGAGCGTTCGGATACGCAGAAGGTGCTCGACGGCGATCTGGACGAGTTCGTCGAGGCCAGCCTGAAGGCCGGCCTGGCGGTGGGTTCCAAGCGCATTGATGCCTGATCCACGCGCCTGCGTGGAGGTCACCGCCTTCCGCAACGGAGGGCGGCTGAATCGGCTTTCTGTAGAGCCAAGACATGCTTGGCTGCTTTTCGCGGGCTAGCGGATAACCAGTGCGGCGGTAGCGATGATGCGCAGCGAGAGTGAACGCAAGGAACTTGGCGGCTTCCTGAAAGCCTGCCGTGCCCGTGTCGATCCCGCCACGCTCGGCCTGCCGGCCGGGCGCCGGCGCACCCCCGGGCTGAAGCGCGAGGAAGTGGCGCTGGCCATCGGGGTCAGCGTCAGCTGGTATACCTGGATCGAGCAGGGGCGCGAAGTGCGCGCCTCGCCGGAGGTGCTGGAGCGCCTGGCCAAGGTGCTGCGCCTGAGTGATGACGAACGCGCCTATGCCTTTGCGCTGTCCGGTTACGGTGTTCCGCTGGAGTCGCCGGACGAGAGCGTGACCGACGGCCTGCGCCAGCTGGTGGAGGCGATGCAGCCGCTTCCGGCCTATGTACGCAACACGCGGTTCGACATCCTGGCCTGGAACGCGGCCATCGCCGATCTGTTCGTGGATTACAGCCAGTTCCCGCCGAACCAGCGCAACACGCTGTGGCTGATGTTCCTGTACGCCCCTTACCGCGAGCGCATCCTCAACTGGGAAGAGATGAGCCGCGGCCTGCTGGCCGGGTTCCGCGCGGCCATGGCGCAGGCGCCGGACAAGGCGCCGTTCCTGGCGCTGGCCGAGGACATTTCGGCGCAGAGCGAGACGTTCCGCCTGTGGTGGCCGGAGCACGACGTCCGTCGTTTCGACGAGGGCGCGAAGAAGCTGATGCATCCCACGCGCGGCCTGCTGGACCTGCAGTACGTGGCGTTGGTGCCGGAGAGCCGGCATGACCTTTCGCTGGTGACCTACCTGCCGCGGAAGTAGGGGGGTGTTCGGCAGGGCTTGCAGCCCTGCACCTGCTCGGTGCAACAGCAAAAGCCAGAGCCAAAGCGGGCGATCCGTGGGATGGCGGGGCGGTGTGGGCTTGCAGGACACGCCGTAAACCCGTCCATGGGGGCTCGTAGGCGCCATCCATGGCGCCTGCGGT
>NZ_JBYSZR010000042.1:0-35297 GCF_058787375.1 Stenotrophomonas sp. FW305-3-2-15-E-LB1 | reverse complement strand
CACCCACACCGCCCCGCCATCCCACGGAATGCCGCCCTTGATCTTGAGGTTGCCGGCCAGCGGCCGGCACTACCGCAGGTGCAGGGCTGCAAGCCCTGCCGCCCCCCCCCCTACCCCTGCGGGCCCGGGGTGCCCACCAGACGCACCGGCCGCTGGTTGGCCAGCGTCAACCGCTCCAGCGGCTGCGGCCGCTCGATGGCGTAGCCCTGCAGCCCATCCACGCCCATGTCGGCCAGTGTCTGCGCCACCTCCGCCGTCTCCACCCACTCGGCCACCACCTCCATCTGCAGCTCGCGACCCAGCTCGCTGATCGCGCGCACCGTCGCCCGGCTCACCGCGTCGGTGTCCATGTCACGCACGAACGCACCGTCGATCTTCAGGATGTCCGCCGGCAGCTGCCGCAGGTAACCGAACGAGGACAGGCCCGAGCCGAAGTCATCCAGCGCCATGCGGCAGCCGCGTGCCTTCACCGCATCGATGAACGCACGCGCCTGGGTCAGGTTGCTGATCGCTGCCGTCTCGGTCACTTCGAAGCAGAGCTTGGCCGCCAGCGCGCGGTTGCGCTCCAGCAGGTCGCAGACGAAGGCCAGGAAGCTCGGCTCGGCGATCGACTGCGCCGATACGTTGACGTTGCACAGGCCCAGCTGGCGCACGTGCGCCGGGCACACCTGCAGGTGGCGGAACAGCAGGCCAAGCACGTGGCGATCCAGCGCCACGGCCATGCCATAGCGCTCCACCGCCGGCATGAACTGCCCCGGCATATGCAGCGCACCGTCGGCATCGCGCATGCGCACCAACACCTCGTAATGCAGGTAGTCCGGATCGCCGACCTTGGCGATGCGCTGGGCATACAGCAGCATGCGGTTCTCGGCCATCGCCCGGCTTACCCGCTGCAGGCGCTCGGCTTCATGGCGGCGTTCGTCCAGCGCCAGGCGGTCCTCGTTGAAGCAGTGGACGCGGTTGCGGCCGGCCTGCTTGGCGGCATAGCAGGCGCTGTCGGCCGCGCTCATCAGCCAGTTCACGTCCGGTGCGTCGGCAGTCACTTCCACCACGCCGATGCTGCAGCTCAACTGCGGGCTGCCTTCGCTGATCGGGAACGTCGCCTGGCCCAGGTTGCGGATCAGGCGCTGCAGTACGCGCTTGGCCTCGTCCTGGCTGGCGCGGCCAAGGAAGACCGCGAATTCGTCCGCACCCAGCCGCCCCACCCAGTCGCCATCGCGTACCGCGCCCACCAGGTATTCGGCGAACCCGCGCAGCATCTGGTCACCGGCGGCGTGGCCGAAGCTGTCGTTGACCAGCTTGAAGTGGTCCAGGTTGATGTAGCACAGCGCATGCGTGCCGCCCTCGGAACGCACCTGCAGCAGCGCCCGTTCCAGCAGCCGCTCGATCTCGCGGCGGTTGATCAGGCCGGTGAGCGGATCGTGGCTGGCATGGTGCTCGATCTCGCGGGCCAGCGCATGGTTCTGGCTGACATCCTCGATGATCGAAAACACCGACAGCCGGCCGCCAGCGCTGCGCACGCCGGTGCCGCTCCAGCGGCCCCAGACCAGGCTGCCGTCGCGGCGGCGGAAACGCAGTTCGCCCGGCCGCAGCTGGCGGTCCCAGTTGATCCGCCCGTCATCGTCCAGCACCAGTTCGCCTTCCATCAGCAGGTCGCCCAGGGCCATCTGCTGCAGCACATCGCGCCGGTAGTCGAGGATGTCCGCCATGGCCTGGTTGGCCTCCATCACCCGCCCGGCCGCATCGAGTTTCAGCATGCCCACGTTGGCCTGGTAGAAGGCAGCGCGGAATCGGCTCTCATGCTCGGTCAGGTCCTTGCCGACGCGCCGCGCCAAGGCCACCGCCATCAGGGTGATGGCGAGCACCGAGAAGCCGCCGACGATCAGCGTGGCAATGCGCACCGTATGCGCCATGCGCAGCAGGGCCTGGGAGAATGCTTCGGCCTGCGACTGCAGTTGCAGGTCCACGTCGTGCACGCGCTGCATGTACCGGTCGCGCACGCTGGGCTGCTGCAGCGCTTCCGGCGGCACCTTCTCCAGTTCTTCAATCAACGCCTGCATGGCCAGCAGGTGCGCGTCGGTCTGCCGCCACAGGCGGGTGGCCTCGCGGAACTCGCCGAGGTCGCGTGCGTAGCGGAAGGAAAAGATCAGCCGCGACACATCCGAACGCGCGTTGCCGCCGCGCAGGAAACCTTCGCGCGCCTGCACCACGTCCGGTTGCGGCTGCTCCAGCGCCAACCGCGCATGCAGATCGCCCAGCGGCACCTGCAGGGCACGCCGGGCGTCCTCCAGGTCGTGCGCCGACCCCCGCGCCAGATAGCGGCTGAGCGCAGCGGTGGCATCCTGCTGGCCGCGCGACCAGTGCCCCTGGCCCGCAATCCAGGCGGTGGACGCCGCCTGCAGTTCCTGGATCAAGGCGGACAGGCCGACCAGTCCGATCGCCATGCCCGTCAACAATGCGAACCGCAGCCCCAGCCCACGGGTCATCGGCACCCGGTGCTGATGCTGCTCCTTGCCACCTCTACCCATCCCGGATCCCCCCGAATGTGCCGTGACAGCCTCCTTGTCCAACTATGCCAGCCTATGGACGGCGATGTGTGGACCATGCGAAACCGGGCGCGACGGTCCGGGGGGCGGGCGGGTTTGAACCGATTCAATTTCCCCGCTGCCGTTTCGGGCAGCGGAAACGAACAACGCCAGCCCTGAGGCTGGCGTTGTTCTGTCACATCACTGGGGATCAGTAGCTGCGCGGGCCGCGCGGCTTGAAGCCGTCACGACGCGGCGGGCGGCTGTCGCGGTCACCGCCGCGGTCGCCACCATGGCCGCCCGGGCCACCCGGACCACCACGACGCGGGCCACCCGGACCACCCGGACCGCCCGGGCCACGCTTGTCGAAGCGCGGCTTGAACGGACGCGGGGCGGGGTTGGTGTCTTCACCCGGGGCCAGCGCACGCATCTGCAGCTGCTGGCCGGACACCCAGACCTTCTGCAGGTGCGACAGGACGTCCGACGGCATCTGCGCCGGCAGGTCCAGCAGCGAGAAGTCGTCGTGGATGTCGATGCGGCCGATGAAGCGGCTTTCCAGGCCGGCTTCGTTGGCGATGGCGCCGACGATGTTGGCCGGCTTCACGCCATGCTGGTGGCCCACCGAGATGCGGTAGGTCTCCATGCCCTGCTCCGGCGCACCGCGCGGCGGAACGTCACGGCGCGGGCGCTGCTCGAAGCCACCCTCGCCGTCTTCACGGCGCGGGCCACGTTCGAAGCGCGGGCCACGCTCGTTGCGGTCGAAGCGGTCGCCGCGCTCCGGACGGTCGCCACGATCGAAACGCTCACGCGGCGCACGCTCTTCACGCGGGGCACGCACCGGCGGCTGCAGCAGGAACGGGGTGTCACCCTGCAGCATCCTGGCCAGGGCAGCAGCCACTTCGATGGCCGGCACGTTCTGCTCGCTCTCGAAGCGTTCCAGCAGCTGGCGGTAGAAGTCCAGGCCACCGGCACCGAGGGTTTCGCTGATGCGCGAGGTGAACTTGTTGATGCGGGTGTCGTTGACCGCTTCCACGCTCGGCAGCTGCATTTCTTCGATCGGCTGGCGGGTGGCGCGCTCGATCTGGCGCAGCATGCCCTTCTCGCGCGGGGTGGCGAACAGGATCGCCTCGCCGCTGCGGCCGGCACGGCCGGTACGGCCGATGCGGTGCACGTAGCTTTCGGTGTCGTACGGGATGTCGTAGTTCAGCACGTGGCTGATGCGCTCCACGTCCAGGCCACGGGCAGCCACGTCGGTGGCGACCAGGATGTCCAGCTTGCCTTCCTTCAGCATGGCGATGGTGCGCTCACGCTGGGCCTGCTGCATGTCACCGTTGATGGCGGCAGCGGCCAGGCCACGGGCCTGCAGCTTGCTGGCCAGTTCCTCGGTACCGGCCTTGGTACGCGCGAAGATGATCATCGCGTCGAACGGCTCGACTTCCAGGATGCGGGTCAGCGCGTCCAGCTTGTGCATGCCGCTCACCCACCAGTAACGCTGGCGGATGTTGGCCGAGGTGGTGGTCTTGGCCTGGATGGTGACTTCGACCGGATCCTGCAGGTAGGTCTGCGCGATGCGGCGGATCTGCGGCGGCATGGTGGCCGAGAACAGGGCCACCTGGCGCTGCTCCGGCAGCTTCTTCAGCACGGCTTCGACGTCGTCGATGAAGCCCATGCGCAGCATTTCGTCGGCTTCGTCCAGCACCAGGGTCTTCAGCTCGGACAGGTCCAGGGTGCTGCGGTCCAGGTGGTCGATCACGCGGCCGGGGGTACCGACCACGATATGCACGCCGCGGCGCAGGGCCGACAGCTGCTGGCCGTACGGCTGGCCGCCGTACACCGGCAGCACGCGGAAGCCCGGGATCTTCGACGAATAGGACTGGAACGCCTCGGCGACCTGAATGGCCAGCTCGCGGGTCGGCGCCAGGATCAGGGCCTGGGGCTTGATCTGCTGCAGGTCGATGTTGGACAGTACCGGCAGTGCGAACGCTGCGGTCTTGCCGGTACCAGTCTGGGCCTGGCCCAGCACGTCGCGGCCTTCCAGCATCGCCGGGATGGTGGCAGCCTGGATCGGCGACGGGGTTTCGTAGCCGATGGCGGTGACCGCCTGCATCACGGGCTCGGACAGGCCGAGCTGCGCGAACTGCAGCTGCGCTTGGGAATCTTGGGACATGGGGAACTCCAAAGGCACGGCCATCTGCATGGCAGTGCGATAAAAAAGGGATGGTCCGCGCTTTGGGCGCCCTTCTTATCGCGTGCCCTGGCGCTGCTCGGTCGGAGGAGAATTCACTCACTCAGAGCGGAATGATACCGCACTCTTCCTGAACCATGCGTACAGGAAACCATTCGCATCCCCTTCCGGGCCGCGCTGGCGCACAATACGCGCCCTTCCCGCCCCCCTCTCCAGGACACCACACCATGCAGATCCTCGAATTCGACCTTGACGGCGACTACGTCGAGCTCAAGCAGCTGCTCAAGCTGGCCGACCTGGTCACCAGCGGCGGCGAGGCCAAGATGGTCATCAGCGAGGGCCAGGTCCTGGTCGACGGCGAGGTCGAGCTGCGCAAGGCCTGCAAGATCCGCGCAGGGCAGGTGGTTGAATTCGCCGACAGCCAGATCCGCGTGCTGGCCGCCGGCTGAGCCTGGGGCCAGGCCCGTTCAGGCCACCCGCTGGGTCAGGTGCGAGGCGATCAGCTGCCGGAACGGCGCCACGCCCTGCGCCACCCGCAGCCCGGCCGCCCGCAGCAGGCGTGCCGGCCGGCGGTCGTCGGTGTACAGGCTGGCAATGGCGTTGGTGGCCTCGTACAGCGGCCGCGACGCCAGCCGGTGGCCGCGCTGGTAGCTGGCCAGCATGCCGGCCGCGGCGATGTCCGCGCCCCGCCGCTGCTGCGCCAGGATGCCCTGCGCCAACCGCTGTGCGCTGGCCAGGCCCAGGTTGAAGCCATGCGCGGTGACCGGGTGCATGCCCACTGCGGCATCACCGATCAGCGCACAACGCTCGCCGACAAAGCGGTGTGCGTACACCCCCACCAGCGGATAGGCCTGCGGCGTGGCCACCGGCTGCATCTGCCCCAGGCGGTGCTCGAAGCACGCGGTGATGGCCTCGCCGAAGCCCACCTCGTCCATCGCCAGCAGTTCTTCGATCTGCCGCGGCGGCAACGTGATGACCGCCGACGCCTGGCCTTCGTTGAGCGGCAGCAGCGCCATCGTGCGGCCATAGCCGAACCACTCCCACGCAGTGTGGTGGTGATCGCGCTCGACCTGCATGCGGCAGACCAGCATCGACTTGCCGAAGTCGCGCATCTGCGCACCGATGCCGAGCATGCGGCGGGTCGCGGAAAAACGGCTGTCGGCGGCGACCAGCAGGCGGGCATGCAGCTCGCTGCCGTCATCCAGCTTGACCACGTGGCCCTGCGCGTCGGCCTGCACGGCCAGCACCTTGCGCCCATCGAACAGTTCCAGCCCCTCCTGGCCCTGCACCGCCTCCCAGGCCGCGCGGCGGATCAGGTGGTTGGGCACCAGCCAGCCCAGCGGCTGGCCATCGATCTGGCCACTGGCGAAGGTCAGCGCGAACGGCGAACCGCCGTTCATCACCCGCGCATCGCGCAGCTCGGCAATCTCGGCGTCGGGCAGGCGCTGCCACAGACCCAGCTGTTCCAGGCTTTGCCGGGAGGCATGGGTCAGGGCGATCTCGCGGCCGTCGAAGGCGGCCTGCGCCAGCGCCTGCCGCGGCTGCACCTCGACCAGCCCGACCTGCAGGCCACTGCCGGCCAGCGCACGCGCGAAGCACAGGCCCGCCGGACCGGCACCGACCACCACTACGTCCATCCTGCGCATCCGCGCCTCCTGCCGTTGATCCAGTCGCGCCCAGCATAGCGCCAGGCGCATGACTGGCCTTGATCTGGATCAGGCCCGCGTGCGTATCACAGCAGTGCGAACACCAGCTTGAGCACCGCCACGATCGAGACCACCCAGACCAGGCTGCGCACGTAAGGCACGCCGGCGGCATACAGCGGCAGGTAGACCACGCGCGCCCAGAAATAGACCTGCGCCGCCAGCACCGTGGTATCCGTGCTGCGCCCGGCCACCACCACCGCGATCGCGGCGGCGGCGAAGAACGGGAACGTCTCGAAGAAATTGGCCTGCGCCCGTTTCAGCCTTCCCGCCAGCGGGCTCAGTGGCACGTCGGGCGCATCGCGCGCCGACGCGTTCCACTTCATCCCGCGCTCGCGCGTGACCACGGCCGATGCCGCGAAGATGTGCACGAAGCCCAGCAGCATCGCCCACGCCAGCAGTGTCAGCTCGGTGGCCATCGAGGTTCTCCGTCAGGGCGCGGACGCGCGCAGGCTGTAACCGGCCAGGCGCCAGGTCTGGTCTTCGTCGAAGCGGAACGACACCAGTTCGCGCACCGGCTGCGTGCTGTTGGCGAAGCGGGTCGGGAAGCTGACATTGATGTACAGCCCCTCCGGCACCGCAGCGCCGGCGGCGTACTTGACCCGGGTGATGGTGGGTTGGCCGCGACCGTTCATCGTGCCCAGGCGCGTGCGGTCGGCCGCAAGCTGGCTGACGAACGCCGCCTTGGGCACCGCGCGGCGGGCCACGGCCGACGCACCATCCCACAACTCGCCGGCACGGTTGCTGTCGACCAGTTGCGCAGCCATCAGTGCCGCAGCGCTCATGTCGGCATCCTGCTTCTGCACCTGTGCCTGCTGCGCAGCGGTGAGGACCGGCGCAGCCGTGGCCGGCTTGGCGGCTGCCGCTGCAGCAGGTGCCGGGCGCGCCGGAGCCGGCGCGGGCGTAGCCGGCGCGGGGGCCTGCGCCAGCGCGGTCATCGGCAGCAGGGACAACAGCAGGAACTTCGGCAAACGCACGCGATTCATGGACACCGCCGGTTCAAGGGTAAGAACCGCAGTCTACTTCAGCCCGGTGAGTACGCTGTCAGCGCGCGGGTGCGCTGGCTTCCACCGTCGCGGCATCGCCCTGCGCGGCCGGTGCGGCACCCTCGCCCGCCGGCTGCTCGGCCACCGGCGGCTTCTCCGGCGGCGCCGGCGGCATCGTCGCCACGTCGATTTCCGAGAGCGGGCTTTCTTCCGGGCACACCTCATCGGGGAAACCGAAGCGCTGCTTCAGTGCCTGGCCGCAGCTGTTGATCGATTCCATGTCCGCGCCCTCGCGCTTGCACTGCTGGTCGAAGGCCACCAGGAAGGCATCCTTGCGCTGCACGAAATCATCGCCGCAGGCGCGCATCTGCTTGATCCGCTCAAGGTCGTCCTGCACTGCATTGGTGCCGTCCAGCCCGTACTGGCGCAGCTCGTCGGGGGTGAGCAGGCGCAGGCTGCGGTTGGGCACGGTCATCATCAGGTCGGCCACGCCCACCGCAACGCCGTTGCGCTGCAGGTAATCCTTCACGTTGTCGTAGACCTCGTGCAGCTCGCGGTTGAGCTCGGCGCGCGAGGTGGCCTTGGAGCTGATGCGCATCATCCGGTGGATGCCGACCTTGCCCGACAGCAGCCGGTTGTCGCCCGCAGCCAGCACGAACACACACGCGCTGTGGCAGATGGAGCCCTCGCGCACCCAGATGGTCCAGCCCGACTCACCGATGCTGTCGCCGGCCACGATGGCCGATTCGACCTGGCCACCACTGGAATCCAGATCGAGGATGCGCTTGTGGATCTTCAGCGCGTCGGCCACCACGGCCAGCCGCCACATCATTTCGGCGAAACCGGGGTTGATCTTGCCCTGGTAACGCACGCGCAGCAGCCCGCGCTCGACGCAGGGCTGCAGGGCCTGCTGGACCTGCTCGCGCTGCAGGCCTTCCAGTTCGATGCCATCGCCGCCGTCAGCGGCATAGTCGGTGCCACAGCTGACCCAGGCCTTGCCGTTCTCCAGCTGGGCCTGCGGCCACGGCCGATCGGCACGGCTGCGTGGCGGCGCCACCGGCGGCGGCGGTGCATCGGCCGCATTGATGGAGACCATGTTCTCGCCATCACTGGCCGGCGCCCGCGTCGCCTTGTCGGCGGCGGTCACGTTGCCAGGGTTCTCCAGCTGGCTGCAGCCCGCCAGGGCCAGGCACAACAGGGGCAACCAGCGGAATCTGACGGACATCGGGCAACCGGTTTTCATGGAAACGAGGCCCCCAGTCTACCCGTCCCCGGCACGTATTCAGCGCGCGCCACTGAACCCCTTCTGACCCTGGGGAAAGCGTGTCGACCAACGGTCGACACCTACCGACAGCAGAGCAAGAGCGTGCCGACCAACGGTCGTCACCCACCAACAGCAGAGCAGAAGCGTGTCGACCAAGGTCGACACCTACCAACGGCAGCGACCAACTGTCAGAGGTGGGGCGGTGTGGGCTGGCAGGACCGTTGGCGCCATGGATGGCGCCATCGAGCCCCCATGGACGGGTTTACGGCGTGTCCTGCCAGCCCACACCGCCCCGCCATCCCACGGATCGCCAGCTTTTGACTTGGACGTTGACGTTGACGTTGACGCTGCGGGTGCAGGGCTGCAAGCCCTGCCAACAACCCCTCCAACATCCATGTCCGAATCCGGCGAGTATCTGCCCCCGCCCCGCCCTAGACTGGCGCCATGGACACCGCCCCCACCCTCGACCCCGCCGCCTGCGACCGTGCCCGCCTGGCCCGTGACGCGCGCTTCGACGGTGTGTTCTTCACCGCCGTGCGCAGCACCGGCATCTATTGCCGCCCGGTCTGCCCCGCACCGCCGCCGAAGCCGCGCAACATCACCTACTACCCCACGGCCGCTGCGGCTGCCGCCGCGGGCTACCGGCCATGCCTGCGCTGCCGCCCGGAGCTGGCACCGCAGGCGCAGCAGGCGCTGGCCGGGCAGACCGTGCAGCGCGCGCTGGCACTCATCCACGCCGGCTACCTGCAGGAACAGGCCGTGGCCGAGCTGGCCGCGAAGCTCGGCCTGAGCGCACGCCAGTTGCAACGCCTGTTCGTGGACCACCTGGGCGCCACGCCGGGGCAGATCCATGCCACCCATCGCCTGCTGCTGGCCAAGCAGCTGTTGACCGAAACCACCCTGCCGGTGACCGACGTTGCGCTGGCCGCCGGCTACAACAGCCTGCGCCGCTTCAACACCGCCTTCCTGCAGGGCTGCGGCATGGCGCCGACCGCGCTGCGCCGCCAGCATGCCCCGTCGGCAGCCGATGACGGCAGCCTGGTGCTGCGCCTGGGCTACCGCCCGCCGCTGGATTTCCCGCGCATGCTCGCCTTCCTGCGCAAGCGCAGCCTGCCGGGCATCGAACTGATCGGCGAAGACAGCTACCAGCGGGTGCTGGGCACGCCCGAGCGCCCCACCCTGCTGCGGGTCACCGCGGACCCGAAGCGTCCCGAACTGCGCCTGCAGCTGGGCGCGGTCGATCCACGGCTGATTCCGGACATCGTGCGCCGCGTGCGCCGCGTGTTCGATCTGGATGCGGACCTGCAGCAGGTGCACGCTGCACTGGCCGAAGAGCCGCTGCTGGCACGCGGCATCGCCGAACGGCCAGGCCTGCGCGTGCCGGGCGGCTGGGATGGTTTTGAAGTGGCCGTGCGCGCAGTGCTGGGCCAGCAGGTGACCGTCGCCGCTGCCACCACGTTCGCGCGCCGCCTGGTGGATGCGTGGGGTGCGCACCTGCCGGGCATGCCGGCCGAGTTCGACCGCCAGTTCCCGGCACCGGAGGTACTGGCCGACGCGCCGCTGGAATCCATCGGCCTGCCGCGTACCCGCGCAGCCACCGTGCGTGCCCTGGCCGCGGCGTGCGCCAGCGGCGAACTGGACTTCGGCCCGGGCCAGGCCCTGGACGATTTCGTGGCCCGCTGCGTGGCCCTGCCCGGCATCGGCCCGTGGACGGCGCAGTACATCGCGCTGCGCGGGCTGGGCCAGCCCGATGCATTCCCCGCCGGCGATCTGGTGCTGCAGCAGGTACTGGGCCACGCCCAGGGCAAGCGCCTGAGCGAACGTGCCACCGAGGCGCGCTCGCAGCCATGGCGCCCCTGGCGGGCCTATGCAGTGCTGCACCTGTGGCATCTGTCCGGCACTTTTGTTGGAGAACCGACATGACCTTGTTGTTCGATCGTTTCGACAGCCCTATCGGCGAGCTGACCATCGCCGGTGACGAGCATGGCCTGGCCCATGTGCTGTTCCCTGAAAACCGCCACCCGGCACGTGGCCGTGGCGACTGGCGGTACGCACCGGGCGCGTTGCCGGAGGCACGCGCGCAGCTGCTGCAGTTCCTGCACGGCGAGCGCAGCACCTTCGATCTGCAGCTGGCGCCGCACGGCACGCCGTTCCAGCTGCGGGTGTGGCATGCGCTGGCGCTGATCCCGTTCGGGCAGACCTGGAGCTACCTGCAGCTGGCGCAGCATCTGGGCCAGCCGACGGCAACGCGTGCGGTGGGCGCGGCGAATGGGCGCAATCCGTTGCCGATCATCCTGCCGTGCCATCGCGTGATTGGCAGCAACGGCGCGCTGACCGGGTTTGGCGGCGGGCTGGAGACCAAGGCTGCACTGTTGCGGCTGGAGCAGCGGCAGGCACCGCTGTTTGCCTGAGGGGTGGGTTTTCCGGCAGGGCTGCGCCCTGCACCCGCTCAATGCAACGTCAACGTCAAAAGCCAGAGCGGCATTCTGTGGGTTGGCGGGCCGCTGTTGGTGGGTGCCGACCGTTGGTCGGCACATCTGTCGGATATCGAATGAATTCATCCACGCATGGCGTGGATCTACTGGGACGTGCGGCTGTTGGTAGATGTCCACCTTGCTCGACACGCGCTTTCGCGCGCCGTGTCTTGGGCACGTCATTGCTGCAGCTTATGATTGCCGGATGACTTCCGTACGCCTGACCTGCTCGCTGGCATTGCTGCTGCCCCTGGCGGCCTGCACGACCACGCCTTCTTCGTCCGCGCCGGTCGCGCGCGCCGACGCGCCGCCGCCGAAACTGCTGCTGGTTTCCATCGATGGCCTGCGCGCCGATGCGCTGGACCGGGGGATCACCCCGAACCTGCAGCGCATCATCGATACCGGCGTGCGTGCGCGCTGGATGACCCCGTCCTATCCGTCGCTCACCTTCCCCAACCACTACACCATCGTCACCGGCCTGCGCCCGGACCACCACGGCATCGTCAACAACAGCATGGACGATGCACAGCTCGGCCGCTTCAGCCTGGGCGACCGCGATGCGGTGACCAACAGCGCCTGGTGGGGCGGCGAACCGATCTGGGTCGGGGCCGAGAAAGTGGGCGTGCGTACCGCGACCACGTCGTGGCCGGGCAGCGAGGCCGAGATTGATGGCACCCGCCCCAGCCAGTGGCAGGTCTACAACAGCAAGGAACCGCTGCAGCAGCGCGCGCGCACCGTGCTGGAATGGCTGGCGCAGACCGATGCCGATGCGCCGCGGCTGACCACGCTGTACATGGAAAACGTCGACAAGGCCGGCCACAACCATGGCCCCGATTCGGCCGAGTACCGCGATGCGATCATGCAGGCCGACCAGATCATCGGCCAGGTGCTTGATGGCCTGGATGCCAGCGGGCTGGCAGCCAGCACCAACGTCATCGTGGTCTCCGACCACGGCATGGCCGGTGTGGCCGAAGGCCATGTGGTGTCCACCGAATCGATGGTTGATCCCTCCATCGCGCGCAACGTCAGCCAGGGCCAGTCGGTCGGTTTCGCGCCGGTGGCCGGCCGCGAGGCACAGGCCGAGCGCGCCCTGCTGGGCCGCCACGCGCACTACGAATGCTGGAAGAAGGAATCGCTGCCGGCGCGCTGGCAGTACGGTTCGCACCCGCGCGTGCCGCCCATCGTCTGCCAGATGGATGAAGGCTGGGACGCACTGCACGCCGAGCGGATCGCCAAGCGCGACCACCAGGATCGTGGTTCGCACGGCTATGACAATGCCCTGCCGTCGATGCGCGCGGTGTTCGTGGCGCGCGGCCCCTCGTTCCAGCAGGGGCTGGTGATCGATGGCTTCGACAACGTCGATGTCTACCCGCTGCTGGCCCATCTGCTGCAGGTGCCGGCCGCGCCCAACGATGGCAACGCCGAAACGTTGCAGAAGGCGCTGCGCTGAACCACAACGGCCGCCGGGCATGGCCCGGCGCTACTGCGGTGGGTGGCCGCCGGGCATGGCCCGGCGCTACTGCGGTGGGTGGCCGCCGGGCATGGCCCGGCGCTACTGGGGTGAGTGGCCGCCGGGCATGGCCCGGTGCTACCGGCAGGCCCGAAGGTAGCGCCGGGCCGTGCCCGGCGAGCGCAGCGGCACCAAGGCCGGGCACAAAAAAAACGCGGCGCCAGGCGCCGCGTTTTTCTTTGGACCTCTACCCGGCCGGATCAGGCCTTGGCAGCAGCCTTCTTCGCCACGGCCTTCTTGGCCGGAGCCTTGGCCACGGTCTTCTTGGCAACCGGGGCACCGGCGCCTACAGCGACCTTGCTCGCGGTGTGCGAACGGGCGTTGCCGTAGCTGGCGTTGTAGCGCTTGCCCTTGGCGGTCTTGCGGTCACCCTTACCCATGTCTTCAACTCCTAAAGTGTGAAATCTGGTTACCCCGTGCTGACACGGGTTCGGCGGGGCCGTCTTGCTGGACGCCCCCGCGCACGATCAGAAAGCCTAACACGACGCGCCTAGTGCGCGCAGCTGGCGTCATGGACGTGGACGTGGTTCAGGCGCAGGTTGACCAGGTGGGCCACGCCCACCAGCAGGCCGCCGAGGGTCATCACCACCGCGTGCGGCACCGCATTGTGATGCAGCGCGTCGACCAGCACGCCCGCCCACAGGGCGACCAGGCCCGGCAGCAGGAAGCCCAGCGCGCGCAGCGCACCATGGCGGCGGTAGCCCATGACCAGGCTGAACAGCCCGAGCAGGGTGACGAAAACCACCAGGGTCATTTCCACCCCGTCGCTCAGCCAGAACGAAAGGCCCAGCGAGGGGGCGATCGCCAGCAGCACCGGGATCACCGCGCAGTGCACGGCGCACAGCATCGAACCAGTGGCGCCGAAGCGGTCGAGCAGGCGGCGGAAGGAGGAGGACAGGGACATGACTTCCAGCAGGGTCGGCGAATCGTTATGGAATAATATAACATCCGTCCCCGACCCGCACGGTTTCCCTCCCCCTGTCCCACGACGGGATACGTGCGCCACCCGATTGATACAATGTAACAAAGGAAGCACCGGATGCCCTCTCACGCCCCTCGTTTCAAGCCACATTCGCTGGCCATCGCCCTCGCCGCCCTGCTGCCGTCGGCCGCTTTTGCCGCCGCCGACCAGGACACCCATCGTGACCGCCACCTGACCGAGCTGTCGTCAGTGCAGGTCACCGCCTCCCCGCTGCAGGGCGATGCCGAGTCGCTGGCGCGCCCGGTGGACGTGCTGGCCGGCGAGCGCCTGGACGAGCAGAAGGCCGGCACCCTGGGTGACACCGTGGCCAAGCTGCCCGGCGTGCAGAGCACCTTCTTCGGCCCCGGCGTCGGCCGCCCGATCATCCGCGGCCAGGAAGGCCCGCGCGTGGCCGTGCTGTCCAACGGCATGGGCAACATGGATGCCTCCACCGTCAGCGCCGACCACGCCACCAGCATCGAACCCTTCCTGGCTGACCAGATCGAAGTGCTGAAGGGCCCGGCCACCCTGCTGTTCGGCAGCGGCGCCATCGGCGGCGCGGTGAACGTGGTCGACGGCCGCATCGCCCGCGAACTGCCGGACCGCCCGCTGAGCGGCCGCGCCGAACTGCGTGGCAACTCGGTCAACGACGAGCGCAGCGGCATGTTCCGCCTCGACGGTGTCAGCGGCAATGTCGTGCTGCACGTCGATGGCCTGGTGCGCAACGGCGATGACTACCACATCCCCGGCTACGCGGTGATCGACAGCCTGGAAGACCACCACGAAGACCATGACCACGACCACGCGGGCGAGGAAGGCGAAGAGCCGCGCCGCGGCCGCCTGGACAACAGCTCCATCCGTACCCGTGCCGGTGGCGTCGGTGCCACCTGGCTGGGCGAAGGCGGTTACTTCGGCGTGTCGGCCAGCACCTACCGCACCAACTACGGCATCCCCAACGGCGCCCACGTGCATGCCGATGGCGATGACCACGACCATGACCACGACCATGGCGACGAGGAGGAGGAAGGCGACGAGCACGACGTCCGCATCGACATGGTGCAGAACCGCTTCGAGACCAAGGCCGGCATCTACAACCCGGTGTCGTTCCTGAAGAACGTCAACGCGCGCGTGGCCTACACCGATTACGAGCACGTGGAACTGGAGGCCGGCACGCCGTCCACCCGCTTCACCAACCGTGGCATCGAGACGCGCGTGGAAGCCGTGCAGCAGCAGATCGGCGGCTGGGACGGCGCCTTCGGCCTGCAGTTCGGCAACAGCGATTTCGGCGCCAAGGGTGAAGAAGCCTTCGTGCCGGACACCAACACGAAGAACGTCGGCCTGTTCGTGCTGCAGGAAAAGCAGTTCGGCCCGTTCAAGCTGGAACTGGGTGGCCGCCACGACCAGGTCAAGCTGGACCCGACCGGTGACTACCGCCGCCGCAAGTTCGACGCCACCAACCTGTCCGCCGCCGGCATCTGGAAGCTCAACGATGCGGTCGACCTGCGCATCGGCGTGGACAGCTCCGAGCGTGCGCCGACCAACGAAGAGCTGTATGCCGCCGGTGCGCACATCGCGACCCGTTCGCTGGAAATCGGCGACGCAGACCTGAAGACCGAGCGCGGCCAGCGTGTCGAGCTGGGCATCCACACCCACAGCGATCGCCTGGACTTCTCTGCGGCGATCTACCAGACGAAGTTCAAGGACTTCATCTACCTGGCCGACACCGGCATCACCGAAGGCCTGCCGGTGCGCACCTGGACGCAGCAGGATGCGGTGTTCAAGGGTGCCGAGGCCGAGGCGCTGGTGCACCTGTTTGAAGGCAACGCCGGCGACTGGGACCTGCGCGTGTTCGGTGACTACGTGCAGGCCAAGCTGGACGGCAACGGCAGCCGTACGCTGGATATCGCCGTGCCGCATGGCGACCACAACCACAATTACAGCGTGGACCTGGCCAACACCGGTTACCTGCCGCGCATCGCCCCGGCCCGTGTCGGCGCCGACCTGCGCTGGGCGAAGGACGGCTGGCGCGCCTCGGTCGGCGCGGTGCGCTACAGCCGGCAGAAGGACGTGGCCCAGAACGAGGAGCCGAGCAACGGCTACACCCTGGTCGATGCGCACTTCGCTTACCGCTGGGACCGCAGCGACAGCAACAGCTACGAGGTGTTCCTGGATGGCAGCAACCTGACCAACCGCGAAGTGCGTCCGCATACCTCGCTGCTGCGTGACTACTCGCCGCTGCCGGGCCGTGGTGTCGCCTTCGGCATCCGCGCGTACTTCTGATCGGTCATCCACGCATGGCGTGGATCTACTGACCCCAGCAAGCATTTCCTGGCGACGTTCATCGCCGTTCTCTCCCGGGGGCCTTCATGGCCCCCGTTTTTTATGCGCGCGCTCCGGCACCACGATCTTCACGCCGTATTTACAAAGATGTGCGTAGAGCAACAAACGGACAATCCCGTCACTCAACGTCTCGCCAACTGGACATATTTGTCCGATACTGAAGCCATGACCACCCAACGTGCTGATGCTGCTGCCCGCCGTGCCCTCATCCTCGATGCCGCCGACCATGTGTTCGGCCAACACGGCGTTACCGCGCCACTGGACCTGGTGGTTGAACGCGCCCAGGTGGGCCGCGCGACCCTGTACCGCAACTTCCCCGACCGCACCGCCCTGATCCAGGCGCTGCTGCAGCGGACCGTGGACCGCATCCGCCGCCAGGTGGAACAACTGGGCGACCGCGATGACGCCCTGTTCGAGGTCTTCGAAGGCATGGCCCAGCGCATCATCGACTCGCCGGCGCTGGCCGATTACTGGCGCGCGGTGGATTCGGACGTGGCGGCCATGCGCATCGCCCGCGAAACGGTGCGCGACCTGCTGGAAGCCCCCATCGCCCGCGCCAAGGCCGCCGGCCTGTGCCGGCCCGACCTGGAAAAGACGGATATTTCACTGATCTCGGGCATGCTGGGCGCGGCCCTGCGTGGCAAGACCCGCGAGGAGCGCGCCCACCTGGCCGGGCGCGCCCTGCAGCTGCTGCGCGGCGGCCTCCAGGGAGCAGCCAACCAGGGGCGCTGATGGTCCAGCCGTATCTCAAGCCGGTTCCGGACTGGGAGGAGCACGAGAAGCCGACCATGCCCGGTTCGGCCTCGATGCCCTGGCATCCTCCGTACCGCCGCGCGGCCTATGCGCTGGTGTCACTGCTAGTGGCCATCACCGGCGGCCTGGGCAATGCGCTGGTCACCGCCAACCTGCCCTTCCTGCAGGGCCAGCTCGCGCTGACGCCCACCCAGGGCAGCTGGCTGGTGGCCGCCTACGCCATGGTCAATGTCACCGCCAACCTGCTGGCCTTCAAGTTCCGCCAGCAGTACGGCATCCGCCTGTTCGCCGAGATCGGCCTGGGCCTGTATGCGGCACTGGCGGTGCTGCACCTGTTCGTGGGCAGTTTCGAAACCACGATGCTGACCCGCGCCGCCAGCGGCTTTGCCGGTGCGGCCTGCTCGACGCTGGGCACGCTGTACATGCTGCAGGCGCTGCCGCGGCGCTTCACCGGCAACCTGCTGGTGATCGGCGTGGGCCTGTCGCAGCTGGCGGTGCCGATCGCCTGGATCGTCTCGCCCGCGCTGGTCGATACCGGCCAATGGCACCAGCTGTACTCGTTCGAGGCGGGCCTGGCGCTGTGCGCGTTCGCCGCCGTGGTGCTGCTGAAGCTGCCGCCGGGCGTGCAGATCAAGGCCTTCGAGCCACTGGATTTCCTCACCTTCGCCCTGCTGGCACCGGCCGTTGCACTGCTGGTGGTGGTGCTGGCGCAGGGCTACACGCGCTGGTGGTTGAACACGCCGTGGCTGGGCTGGGCGCTGGTGGCCTCGATCGCGCTGGCCACCACGGCACTGGTCATCGAACACTACCGGCGCAATCCGCTGCTGCAGATCCGCTGGCTGTCGACGTTGCCGGTGCTGCACTTCATCGTCGGCGCGTTCCTGCTGCGCTTCCTCACCACCGAACAGTCCTACGGCGTGGTCAACCTGATGCGCACGCTGGGCATGGGCCCGGACCAGATGCGACCGCTGTTCGTGGTGATCCTGGCCGGGGTGATCGTCGGCATCGCCGGCGCCTCGCTCACCTTCGGGCCGAAGCGGCTGATCGCACAGCTGCTGATGGCCATCCTGCTGCTGGGCACCGCCGCGTTCTTCGACCAGAGCCGTACCAGCCTGGACCGGCCGCACGACTTCTACATCAGCCAGTTCCTGGCCTCGGTCGGTACCGGCATGTTCATGGGCCCGCTGATCATGCTCGGCATCTCCGCCGCGCTGAAGCAGGGCGTGGACCACATGATCACCTTCCTGGTCACGCTGTCGATCACCCAGACCCTGGGTGGCCTGGCCGGTTCGGCCGTGCTGGGTACGTTCCAGCTGCATCGCGAGCAGCTCTATTCCAGCGCCATCACCAGCCAGCTCGACCCCGCCGACCCGGTGGTCGCGCAGCGCCTGCGCATCCAGCAGCAGATCTACGCCGCGCAGATCACCGATCCGGTGCTGCGCAGCGCACAGGGCACTGCGCAGCTGGCGCAGACCGCGCGCCGCGAAGCCAACGTGCGCGGCTTCAATGATGTGTTCACCCTGAGCGGTTGGCTGGCGATCGGCTTCCTGTGCTGGTTGCTGCTGCTGTCGCTGCGTACCGCCATCCTCAAGCAATGGCACAAGCGCCATCCGTTACCGCCCGTTGCGGCCCACGCCGCCCCGCCCCACTGAGTCCGCCGCCATGTCCCCGCTACCGCCCCGCTCCGACAGCGACGCCCCCGGCAATGTCAGCCCGCCACCGCCGACCGACGCGGCACCGGCGCCCACGCCCGCCGCACCGGCGGCGGCACCGAAGTACCTCAAGCCCAGCGCGCGCAGCGTGGTGGTGATGGTGGTGGTGGCACTGCTGGGCATCGCGCTGATCCTGCGCGCCTGGAGCCTGTGGCCGTTCACCAGCAGCGTGATGGTCACCGACAACGCCTATGTGCGCGGGCAGATCACGGTGATGGCGCCGCAGGTGGCCGGCTATGTCACCGAGGTGCTGGTGAAGGACTTCCAGCACGTGAAGAAGGGCGAGCCGCTGCTGCGCATCGATGACCGCATCTACGCGCAGAAGGTGGCGCAGGCCGAAGCGGCGCTGGACAGCGCGCGCGCGGCGCTGGCCAACTCGGACCAGTCGCAGGCGCAGAACCGCGCGCAGATCGCCTCGGCGCGCGCCACCCTGTCGTCCGGCCAGGCCGAGCTGCAGCGCTCGCGCAACGAGGCCAAGCGTTACGAGGAGCTGGCGGCGCAGCAGCTGGTCTCGATCAACGACCGCGACAAGTTCCGCACCACCCAGGCCTCGGCACAGGCGAGCGTGCAGCAGTCGCAGGCACAGATCCGCATCGCCGAGGAGACGCTGCTATCGACCCAGGTCGCGCGCAAGAGCCTTGAAGCGCAGGTCGAGAGCGCGCAGGCGCAGCTTGAACTGGCGCGCATCGACCTGGCCAATACGGTCATCCACGCCCCGCGCGACGGGCAGATCAGCGAGGCCAGCGTGCGCGTCGGCCAGTACGTGGCGGCCGGCTCGCAACTGCTGTTCCTGGTGCCGGAGGCGCTGTGGGTGGTGGCCAATTTCAAGGAAGGCCAGACCTGGCAGATGCGTATCGGCCAGCCGGTGACGTTCTCGGTGGATGCGTTCAAGGGCGAGCGCCTGCACGGGCACGTGGAGCAGATCGCGCCGGCCACCGGTTCGGAGTTCAGCGTGCTGCGCCCGGACAATGCGAGCGGCAACTTCACCAAGGTGGTGCAGCGGTTGCCGATCCGGATTTCGATTGATCCGGGGCAGGAACTGGCGGCGCGGCTGCGGCCGGGGATGTCGGTGATCGCGCGGGTGGATACCGCGGCGGAGCCTGTGCCTGCGGCGGCACCAGCACCGGAACGGTAGAGTCGACTGGTAGAGTCGACTGTCAGTCGACTGCTCTGCTGCCTGCCGAGAAGCGCGGCTTCGCCGTGGGCTGCGAACGGCGGAGCCCCTCGTGGCTGATCGTTGCGGTTGGATGGCTGGATGGGCCGGGTGGGTGGGGCAGTCGGGACACGCCGTGAACCCATCCATGGGGGCTCGTAGGCGCCATCCATGGCGCCTGCGGTCCCGCCTGCCCCACCCACCCGGCCACGGACGGTTTCCGTGCGCGTCAGCCACGTGGATCAAAGGAATAGAATCAAAAGCGGGGCCTGCGGCTCCGCATTATTTGTAGAGTCGAGCCATGCTCGACTGCTTTGTGCCAGGAACGATCACTCATCATGAAATTCAACGCGCTGGCCAAAAAGGCGGCCAAGGGCACTGCGCCGCTGGAGCATGGCGGCAACGTGGACGTGGAGGACCTGATCCGCTTCGTGCTGGAGCACGGTGGCGAGGGCGCGGCCGAGATCGAGCGGCTGTGTGCGCTGTACCGCTGGCGCGAGGAATTCCAGTACAACGCCGATGGCACGCACTTCGCACCGATGGCACCGTGGGCGCAGGCGTGTGCGGCATTCGGCCACCACGGCGTTGCAGGGCTGCTGCCGCTGCTGGAGAACCCGCGCCTGGCGACCTATGCGATCAGCGTGCTGGAGGACGTGCGCAGCGAGGCGTCGGTGGCGGCACTGCTGGCGTTCTGCGAACAGGCCGACTTCAGCCATGACGATCCGCAGTCGCCGCCGTCGCGGGCGCTGGCCGCGCTGAACTCGCTGCTGTCGTTCGAAAAGGGCGTTGTGGTGCCAGTGGCCATGCAGCAGGCGCTGCTGCGCCTGGTGCAACGCGCGTGGCAACAGGCGCCGTCAATGCGGGGCCGGAGCCTGGCGCTGTATGCCGCACGCGGTGCCTGCATGCCCGAGGCGCTGGAGTGGGTGCGGTCGCTGGCGTTGCAGGACGACGAGCTGGCTGCTGCGCGCACGCCCGTGCTGAAGCGGCTCAAGGCCCGGGCGTCGCGCTGAGGCTGCCGGCCAGCGGCCGGCACTACCGATCCGTTACCCGGCGCAGCGCGCGCAGAGACCGTGCACTTCCAGGGTCTGCGCCTGCGGCTGGAAGCCCAGCTCCTTGGCGCGCTTTTCCAGCTGGGTGACGATTTCGCGGTCTTCCAGTTCCACCGCGCTGTGGCAGCTGTTGCAGATCAGGAACGGCACCGAATGCGCCGCGCTGCTGGGATGGTGGCAGGCCACGAAGGCATTGACCGATTCCAGCTTGTGCACGAAGCCATTGGCCATCAGGAAATCGAGCGCGCGGTACACGGTGGGCGGGGCGTCGGCGCCCACGCCCTTGCCGTTGCGCACCCACTCCAGCAGCTCGTAGGCCTTGACCGGCTTGCCGGCCTCGGCGATCAGCTTGAGCACGTTGGCGCGGATCGGGGTCAGGCGCAGGCCGCGCTCGCGCGAGACACGCTCCACCACCGCCACGAAATCCGATGCGTCGTGGACGTGGTGGTGCGGGGCGGTACAGGCAGAAGCTGGTTTGGCGGGCATGCGCGTTCTCCGGTTCAGGTCTGGGCGGCAGGGCTCAGGCCGTTGCTACCTTGGTGATGGCCACATCGATGCGTTTCAAGGCCTGCTCGCGGCCGGCCAGGTACACGGTATGGGAAATGTCAGGGCTGACCTGGGTGCCGGTGATGGCCACGCGCAGCGGCTGGGCGACCTTGCCCATGCCCATTTCCAGGGCGGCGGCAGCGTCGTGCAGGGCCACGCCCACGGCTTCGGCGGTCCATTCCGGCAGGGCGGCCAGCAGCTCGCGGGCCTTGCCCAGCGGCAGTTCGGCGCCGGCCTTGAAGTGCTTGGCCACGGCTGCGTCGTCGTACGCGGTCAGCGGCTGGTACCAGACCACGGCCTTCTCGGCCATTTCCTTCAGGGTCTGCACGCGCTCGCGCAGGGCAATCACCACGTCCACCGGGGCCGGGCCAGCGGCCACGTCCAGGCCCAGCTTTTCCAGCTGGTAGACCAGGTGCGGCACGATGCTGGCCGGCTCCTCGGTCTTCAGGAAGTGCTGGTTGACCCAGCCCAGCTTGGCCATGTCCAGGCGCGAGGCCTTGGAATTGCAGTTGGTCACGTCGAACAGCTCGACCAGCTCCTGGCGGCTGAACAGCTCCTGGTCACCGTGCGACCAGCCCAGGCGGGCCAGGTAGCTCAGCAGCGCGTCGGGCAGGTAGCCGGCGTCCTTGTACTGCATCACGTCGGCCGCGCCGGTGCGCTTGGACAGCTTGGCGCCCTGCTCGTCCAGGATCATCGGCATGTGGCCGAACTTCGGCACCGGCGCGCCGATGCCTTCGTACAGGTTGATCTGGCGCGGGGTGTTGTTGATATGGTCGTCGCCGCGGATGACCTCGCTGATGCCCATGTCCCAGTCGTCCACCACCACCGCGAAGTTGTAGGTGGGGTAGCCGTCCGGGCGGAAGATGACCATGTCATCCAGCTCGCTGTTGGCGATCTCGATGCGGCCCTTGATCAGGTCGTCGAACACCACGGTGCCGTCCAGCGGGTTCTTGAAGCGGATGACGCGGTTCGGGTCATCCTTGCGCGGCAGGCCGAGCTCGCGCGCGGCGCCGTTGTAGCGCGGCTTTTCCTGCTTGGCCATGGCGGCCTCGCGCATCGCGTCCAGCTCTTCGCGGGTCTCGTAGGCGTAGTACGCCTTGCCGTCGGCCACCAGCTGTTCGGCCACTTCCAGGTAACGGGCGACGCGGTCGGTCTGGTAGATCGGGCCGACGTCGTAGTCCAGGCCCAGCCAGTCCATCGCCTCCAGGATCGCGTCGATCGCGCCCTGGGTGCTGCGTTCGCGGTCGGTGTCCTCGATGCGCAGCACGAACTCGCCGCCGCGGTGGCGGGCCTCCAGCCAGCAGTACAGCGCGGTGCGGGCACCGCCGATGTGCAGGTAACCGGTGGGGCTGGGGGCGAAGCGGGTGCGGCAGATCATGGAGGGCTCGGGGAACGGGAATCCCCCGATTTTACCACCAGCCCCGGAAAGGCAAGGAGGGGCGGACGCATCCCGCCCCTCCCGCCCGGTTTTTCAGGGCTGCGGTTCAGCCTTGCGCGGGAACGACTGCTCGCGCATCGCTGCGTTGTAGGCGAAGGAGGCGACGATGGCCGCGGCCTGCTTCAGGTCGTCCGGCTCGGCGTGGTCCCAGGTGTCCAGGTGGCTGTGGTGGACGTTGGTGAAGTAGTCCAGCCGGTCCTGGATGAACTGGAAGCCCGGCAGGCCGATGCGGTCGAAGCTGATGTGGTCGGTACTGCCGGTATTGCGGGTGGCCACGGTGGTCGCGCCGACGTCATGGAACGGGGCCAGCCAGGCTTCGAAGATCGGCATCGCCGCCAGGTTTTCCTGGGCATAGATGCCACGGAAGCGGCCCGAGCCGTTGTCCATGTTGAAGTAGACCTGGAACTTGCCGTAATCGCGGGTCTTCTGCAGGGCACCGGTCGGGTCGCGCAGCGACGCCGGCAGCGCCTTCTGTGCCGGGTCGGTGGGCTCCGGGAAGCGACCGAAGTGCTTGGCCACGTAGGCCTGCGAGCCGATCAGGCCCTGCTCCTCGCCACTCCACAGGGCCACGCGGATCGTCCGCTTCGGCTTGGCACCGGTGGCCTTGAGGATCCGCATGGCTTCCATCATCACCGCCACGCCGGCGGCGTTGTCGGCGGCGCCGGTGCCGCTGTGCCAGGAATCCAGGTGGGCGCCGATCATCACCACCTCATCGGGCTTGCTGCTGCCACGGATCTCGGCCAGCGTGTTGTAGCCCGGCTGGTCGGCCTCATCGGTGAAGCGTGCGGCCACGTCCACGCGCAGGCGCACCGGCTGCTTGGCCTCCAGCGCGCGCACCAGCGGGTTGAAGTGCTCGGCGATCATCGCCAGTTCCGGGATGCCCACCGATTCGCCCGCCTTGCGCGAGCCGCCGCCGGCAACACGGATGATGCCGTTGTCCCAGCTGCTGATGCTGATCGCGGCCAGCGCGCCCTCTTCCACGAAGAAGGCGTTGACCTTGGCGGTCAGTTCCTGGCGTTCCTTGTATTCCTTCACCCGCTTGGCCCGCTCGGAGGCCACGTCCTTGGGCAGGGTGAATTCCTGCAGGCCCTCCAGCGAGGTCGCATCGTGCCGGTGCGAATCCGGCTCGGTACCGCGCTTGTACTCACGCGCCTCGCCCAGCAGCAGGATCTTGCCGCGCAGCTTGCCGCGGTACTGCTCAATATCCTCGAGCTTCTTGATCTCCACGTGCACCAGCTCGCCCTCGACCGGGCCACGGGTGCCGGGCGTCCACGCCTTGGGCAGAGCGTGCAGCGGCTGCACGCGGTCGCCGAGCATTTCCACGCTGGCCGAAGTGAATTCCCAGCCACGGCCGAAGTCGTCGAACGCTTCGTCATGCACGTTGTCCAGCTTCCATTCGCTGAACTTGCCGCGCGTCCACGCATTGGCGCGGCCCATCGCCGGCGAGTTGGTCAGGCGCGGGCCGATGCGCTCGGTGAGGTAGCTGAAGGTATCCATCACCTGCGAACGGTGGAAGGCCTCCTGGCGGATGCGGCTGACCATGTCCAGGTCCACCGGTTCGCGCTGCTGCGCCATTGCATTGCCACCCATCGCCAGCGCTGTGGCCAGCATGCCCCACTTCAACACATCGCACCCCTGCCCTTCGGCTCGATCATCAACCCATCGAGTCTAGCCAGCAGCGGCGCGGCGCCCCCGTCCCATCGGTCATGGGCGGGCGCGTCGATCACCCGCACCACCCCAGCCACAACTGCGCGCGCCCCGGCAACAACAGCAACCAGTGGCGCTGGTCCACGCTGCTGCAGCCATACACCGCCGCATGCGCCGGCCAGTCCGCCGGCAGCCCGTCGATGCCGATCTCCGACAGCGCCGCTGCGCCGGCCTTCCATGGCCGGTAGCGTGGCACCCGCCCGCCCAGCACGCCGCGTCCCTGCCGCGCGCCGGCCAGCCATTCCAGCCCCTTGCGCTGCAATCCCTCGCAGGTCACCGCTGCCAGCTGGAAGCGGACCAGGCCGGGGGCGATCCGTGCCCCCGGCAGGGCCGCCAGCACACCATGTGCCTGCAGCAGTGCATCCACTTCCAGCAGGGCCGGTATGCCCTGACGTGTCCGTTGCCGCAATCCCTGGCGCCAGCCCATGGTGTGCTCCTTACTTCAGGTCCGCGCCCAGCGCGTACCAGTCGACCCGGCGGGTCACCCACATCGCCAGTGCCAGGATCACGAACAGCAGCAGCGATCCCATCAGCAGCGCGTTGTTTTCCGACACCAGCAGGCCATACAACGCGCCGTACAACAGCGTCAGCATCGCGGCGAAGCCCAGGCCACGCTTCCAGTGGCCCAGCACGTGGGCCAGGTACACCGCCTGCAGGCCGATGCAGGCCACCGCCGACACCAGGTACGCCTTCCAGAAGGTGATGTGCTCGGACAGGCTGATCAGCAGCAGGAAGAAGATCGCCAGCGCCAGGCCGACCATCAGGTACTGCAGCGGGTGGATGCGCAGCGACTTGATCAGTTCGAACAGGATGAAGCCGACGAAGGTGAGCACCACGAACAGGATGCCGTACTTGGAAGCGCGGTCGGCCTGGGTGTAGGCATCGACCGGATCGACCAGCGATACGGTCACGGCCTGCGAATCGACTGCACCCTCGGCACGCAGCTGGGCCTGTGCATCGGAGGCCAGCGAGGACACCGCCCAGTGCGCGTTGAAGCCCTGCGCATCGACGCGCCGCTCGTTGGGCAGGAAGGCGCCGCTGAAGGACGGGTGCGGCCAGCGCGAGCGCAGCGCGATCTTCGTGTCATCGCCCACCGGCACCACCGACAGTGCGCGGCTGCCATCCAGGCGCAGCTGCAGTTCGATGCTGCTGCCGCCCAGGGTGCCGCCCTGGCTGTCGCTGAAACCGGCCACCGGCGCATGCAGGCCACGCCCCACCTGGCTGGCCACGCCGACCCCGGGCAGCAGCCGCACCGGCTTGCCGTCCACGCGCAGGTCCGGCGTGCCGACCAGGCCGCGGGCATCGGACACGCCCAGCACCACGTACGGCTGGCCGTAGCTGCGGCCGGGCTTCACCGGGTAGTCGTCGGCGGCGAAGGTCGCCTTCAGCTGGCCGTTCCAGCTGTACACCGGCACCTTGAACAGGCCCACTTCGCGCTGGCTGGGCAGCATCTCGCCGCCCACGTCCAGCGAGGCCGGCATCTGCAGCCAATGGCCTTCGGTGACCTGCACCTCGGTCTTCTTGTTGCCCTTGGCGTCCACCACCTCGACGTGCTGGCGCTCCACCCACGGCACCACCCGCACCGGGCCCACCAGGCGCTGCGCACCGGCGCGGCTGTCGGCCACCCGTGCGAACGCTTCGTCGCGGTACGCACTGCGCTCGTTGATGACGCTGCGGATCATCGTCAGCGGGATCAGCAGCAGCAGGATCAGTCCGCCAACGATGGCGAACCGCAACAGCATCTTCAGGGATCTCATCGTCCATCCTCGTTGGAGAGGGCTGCAGGATGGACGGCGGCGGTGAGCGGGGTTTGTGGCGAATTTGAAGCGGATGTGAAGTCAGCGGCGGGCGCGCTGCACCGGCCCACCCAGTGGCAGCCACAGGCTGGCCATGGTGCCGCCCGAGGGCCGCGGCTCGAGGCTGGCGCGGCCATCGTGCAGGCGGGCCACTTCCTGCACGAACGGCAGGCCCAGGCCCGAGCTGCGCCGGCCACTGCCCGGTCGGGCCAGCGAATAGAAGCGCTCGAACACCCGTTCGCGCGCGTATTCGGGCACCCCCGCGCCACGGTCAGCGACCTGCAGGCGCACGCCCTGCCCATCGGCAACCGCCTCCAGTTCGACCACGCTGCCGGCCGCCGAGAATGCCACGGCGTTGTCGATCAGGTTGTGCAGGGCCTGCCGCAGCAGATAGGCATCGCCGTGCACGCGCAGGTCCGGCACCGCGCCGATGTGCACCTCCACACCGGCCGCCCGTGCGCGCACCTGGGCGGCAGCGGCGGCATCATCCAGCAGCGCGCCCAGCGCGATCGGATCGCGGGTCTGCAGCCAGCCGTGCTGTTCGACCTCGGCCAGCGCCAGCAGCTTGTCGATGGTTTCGGTCAGCCGCTCCTGCTGGTCGACGATGCTGCGCGCGAAGTGCGCGCGGTCGGCATCGGGCATCGGTTCCTGCAGCAGTTCGGCGGCGCCGCGGATGGCGGCCAGCGGGCTCTTCATCTCGTGCGTCAGCGACTGCACGTACTGCTCGACGTAGGCCTTGCCTTCCAGCTTGCGGCGCATGGTTTCCAGGGCCTGGCCGAGATCGCCGATCTCGTCGCGGCGGCGCCGTGGCGGCGGCACCGGCTCGCCGGCGGTGACCGCGCGGGCATAACGGCTGAGCTGGCCCAGGCCGGTGGTCAGCCACATCGTCACCAGTATGCCCACCAGCGCGGACAGGCCGATCAGCCACGCCCCGCGCTCCATGATGGCGCGCTGGCTGGCGGCGATGAACGGATCGATGCTGCGGTTGGGCTGGGCCAGGCTGAGCACGCCGATGAGGGTGTGGCCGTCGGCCGGATCGTAGATGGGCGCGGCCACGTGCATCACCGTGTCGCCCTCGCTGCCGGCGATCTCCGGGCTGGAGCGCGCGCCGTACTCGCCGCGCAGCGTGCGGTAGACGTCATTCCAGCGCGAATTGTCGCGGCCCATGTCGCGGCCCAGCGAGTCGTAGATGACGATGCCGCGCGCATCGGTGATCGTCACCCGGTAATCCAGCGAGCGCTTCGGGAAGCGCCAGACCATCGCCTTCAGGTCGCGCTGGCGGGCCTTGGCCAGGTTGCGGGTGAAGGTGCCGCTGCCGATCGTGCCGGCCTTGACGTCGGCGGCGGCCATTTCGGCAAGCACGTTGGCCGCATCGACCAGGGTCGATTCCATCGCCTGGCGCACGCCCGGCTTCACCTCGTTGACGAACACCCGCATCACGAAGAACGCGGCGATGCCGGTGATCAGGAAGAAGCCCAGGAACAGCTTCAGTACCAGGCGCATGGCTCAGGTCTCCAGCGCGTAGCCCAGGCCACGGTGGGTGCGGATCGGGTCGTCGCTGGCCCCGGCGGCGCGCAGCTTGGCGCGCAGCGTCTTGACGTGGGTATCGACGGTGCGGTCGGCACTGTCGGCGCTGCTGTCCCAGCCGCGGTCCATCAGCTGCGCGCGGCTGAGGATGGCCCCGGGGCGCTGCAGCAGCGCCTCCAGCAGGGCGTATTCGTAGCGGGTCAGGTCCAGCGCATGCCCCTGGTAGCGGATGCGCCGGCCCTCGCGGTCGATGGCGAAGGCCCCGTGTTCGCGCCAGCCGGGCTCGACCACCGCGGCGGCCGGGGCGGCGGGTGGCACGCGGCGCAGGCGGGCGCGCACCCGGGCCACCAGCTCGCGCGGCGAAAAGGGCTTGGCCATGTAGTCGTCGGCCCCCAGTTCCAGGCCCAGCACGCGGTCCAGCTCATCGTTGCGGGCGGTCAGGAAGATCACCGGCACCTGCGCCTGCGGCCCCGGCAGGGCGCGCAGGCGGCGGCAGACCTCGAAGCCGCTGAGGTCGGGCAGTCCCACGTCCAGCACCACCACGTCCACATCGCCCTCCTGCAGGCGCTGTAGGGCTTGCCCACCCAGCAGGCAGTGGCTGGCCGCGTAGCCTTCGCTGCGCAGGGCGTACAGCACGGTTTCGGCGATGGCGGCTTCGTCCTCGACCACCAGGACCTGGGCAACAGGGTGTGTCATGGCGCGCAGCATAGCCGCTGCGGCCGCCGCCCCGTACACTGCCGCCCATGAACTATCGCCACGCCTTCCATGCCGGCAACCATGCCGATGTCCTCAAGCACATCGTGCAGCTGGCCCTGATCGACAGCTTCAAGCGCAAGGACAGCCCGTTCTTCGTGCTGGACACCCATGGCGGCGCTGGCCGCTACCTGCTGGCCAGCGTAGAGGGCCGCAAGACCCTGGAGGCCGAAGACGGCATCATGCGGCTGATGGCCCAGCCCAAGCTGCCGGAGGTGGTCGAGCGCTACCTGAAGGCCGTGCAGGCCGACAACCCGGTGGGCGCGATGATCACCTACCCCGGTTCGCCGCTGCTGAGCGCCCAGGCCATGCGCGCGCAGGACCGGATGGCCGTCTGCGAGTTGCAGGAAGACGAGGCGGCCTCGCTGAAGGCGCTGTTCGCCCACGACAGCCGCGTCGGCGTGCACCCCGGCGACGGCTATGCCCTGCTGCGCTCGCAGCTGCCGCCGAAGGCCAACGGCACCAAGATCGGCCGTGGCCTGGTCCTGATCGACCCGCCGTATGAAGCGCAGGATGCCGAGTACCAGGCCATCCTGGCCGCCCTGGCCGAGACCCTGGCGCGCTGGCCGCAGGCGACCTGCGCGGTCTGGTTCCCGATCAAGCAGCGCCGCACCATCCTGCATTTCCTGCGCAAGGCTGCCGCCCTGCCGGTGAAATCGGCCATGACCATCGAGTTCCTGGTGCGCCCGGACGATTCCCCGCTGCGCCTCAACGGCAGCGGCATGCTGCTGCTCAATGCCCCCTGGCAGTTCGACCGCGTGATCGGCCCGGCCCTGCCGGCGCTGCGCCAGCACCTGGGCGAGCCGGGTGCCACGACCCGCCTGGATTGGCTGAAGGCGCCCGAATAGCCCACGCGCAAGCGACGATCTGCCGTCTTCACGAGGCTGTACGCACGTGAGCCTTTCGTTCACGGAATGCAGCCCCGGTGATGCCACAATCGATGGACCACCAAGGAATCACCCGGTATGGCCACTCGCAACCGCATGCCGCCCTGGCATGAGATCTTCAAGGCTCCCAGCGGCCACGAGCTGCTGATCCGCCCCATCCGCCCGGAAGACGGCGCGCCGCTGCAGGCCGCCTTCAGCCTCTTCGGGCCGGAAGAAATCCGTGACCGTTTCCTGCAGTCGGTGACCGAGCTTTCGCCGGACACCACCCAGCGCCTGACCCATCCCAACCCCAAGACCGAAATCACCCTGGTGGCCGCCGAGTCGCTGCCCGCCGGTGAGGCGGTCGTGGGTGCGGTGGCCCGCGCCTCGATCATCCCCGGCACCCGTGAGGCCGAGTACGCGATCCTGATCAGCCGCTTCCTGATCGGCCAGGGCCTGGGCCGGCAGCTGATGCGCAAGCTGGTGAAGTGGGGACGCGGCAAGTACCTGGACCGCCTGTATGGCGACGTGGCGGCCGAGAACGAGCCGATGAAGCAGCTGGCGGCCTCGCTGGGCTTCAAGCCGGTACCGCACCCCAACGGCGCCGACGGCCTGGTGCGCATGGTGCTGGAACTGGACAACTGAGGGTAGCGCCGGGCCACGCCCGGCGAGCGCAGCGGTGATGTGGCATCCGCCGGGCATGGCCCGGCGCTACCGGAAGTTGCGCACACGGTAGCGACACCCCCTTCTGCTAAGATCGGCGGTCCATGTTGCGTACCTCATACCCCGCCCCGCCGCTGCCGCGCGCCGGCCAGCTCCGCGCCTGGTGGCGCGCCCCCGCTTCGCCGACCGCCCTGGCCTGGTACCTGGTCCAGGCGGCGCGCGCGCATGACGCGCCGCTGCTGGTGATCGCCCGTGACAACCACGGCGCCAACCAGCTCGAAGCCGACCTGCAGACCCTGATCGGCAACGACCCGGACCTGCCGGTGGTCGCTTTCCCGGATTGGGAAACGCTGCCCTACGACCGCTTCAGCCCGCACCCGGACATCATTTCCCAGCGCCTGGCTGCACTGCACCGCCTGCCCACGCTGAAGCGTGGCCTGGTGGTGGTGCCGGTACAGACGGTGCTGCAGCAGCTGGCCCCGCGCAGCTACGTCATCGGTGGCAGCTTCGACCTGAAGGTCGGCCAGCGCCTGGACCTGGAGGCCGAGAAGCGCCGCCTGGAAAGCGCCGGCTACCGCAACGTGCCGCAGGTGATGGACCCGGGCGATTTCGCCGTGCGTGGTGGCCTGCTCGATGTGTTCCCGATGGGCGCCGACGAGCCGCTGCGGGTCGAGCTGCTGGACGAGGACATCGACTCGATCCGCGCCTTCGATCCGGAAAGCCAGCGCTCGCTGGACAAGGTCGAGTCGGTGCACATGCTGCCGGGCCGCGAAGTGCCGATGGACGATGCCAGCATCGCCCGCGTGCTGGGCACGCTGCGCGAGCGCTTCGATGTCGATACCCGGCGCAGCTCTCTGTACCAGGACCTGAAATCCGGGCTGGCCCCGGCCGGCATCGAGTACTACCTGCCGCTGTTCTTCGACCGCACCGCCACCCTGTTCGACTACCTGCCCGCCGGCAGCCTGCCGGTGGTGTGCACCGGTGCGGACGAAGCGGCGGTCGCCTTCTGGGCGCAGACCGGTGACCGTTACGAGCAGCGCCGCCACGATGTGGAACGACCGCTGCTGCCGCCGTCGTCGCTGTACCTGTCGCCGGAACTGCTGCGCGAGCGCCTGAACGATGCCGCGCGCATCGAGGTGTGGGCGCCTGAGCATGCACGCATTGCCGATGCGCACGCGCTGGGCGACCAGCCGCTGCCGCCGCTGCCGGTGGCCGCGCGCGAGGCACCCGCCGGCGATGCACTGAAATCCTTCCTCGGCCACTACCCGGGCCGGGTGCTGATCGCCGCCGATTCACCGGGCCGCCGCGAAGCCCTGCTGGAAGTGCTGCAGGCCGCCGAGCTGAAGCCGCCGGTGGCGGCCGACCTGCCCAGCTTCCTCGCCAGCGATGCGCGCTTTGCCATCACGGTGGCACCGCTGGAAGACGGCTTCGCGCTGGACGAACCGCGCATCGCGGTACTCACCGAGCGCCAGCTGTTCCCCGAGCGCGCCGGCAGCACCCGTCGCACGCGCCGTGCCGGCCGCGAGCCCGAGGCGATCATCCGTGATCTGGGCGAGCTGACCGAAGGCGCGCCGATCGTGCACGAAGACCATGGCGTCGGCCGCTACCGTGGCCTGATCGCGATGGACGTCGGCGGCATGCCCGGCGAGTTCCTGGAAATCGAATACGCCAAGGGCGACCGCCTTTACGTACCGGTGGCCCAGCTGCACCTGATCAGCCGCTATTCCGGTGCATCGGCGGAAACCGCGCCGCTGCATTCGCTGGGCGGCGAGCAGTGGACCAAGGCCAAGCGCAAGGCCGCCGAAAAGGTGCGCGACGTGGCCGCCGAGCTGCTGGAAATCCAGGCCCGCCGCCAGGCGCGTGCCGGCCTGGCGCTGCAGGTGGACCGCGCGATGTACGAACCGTTCGCGGCTGGCTTCCCGTTCGAGGAAACCCCGGACCAGCTGGCCGCCATCGACGCCACCCTGCGCGACCTGGCCAGCAGCCAGCCGATGGACCGCGTGGTCTGTGGCGACGTCGGCTTCGGCAAGACCGAAGTGGCCGTGCGCGCGGCGTTTGCCGCCGCCAGTGCCGGCAAGCAGGTGGCTGTGCTGGTGCCGACCACGCTGCTGGCCGAACAGCACTACCGCAATTTCCGCGACCGCTTCGCCGATTACCCGCTGAAGGTGGAAGTGCTCTCGCGCTTCAAGAGCACCAAGGAAATCAAGGCCGAACTGGAGAAGGTCGCTGCCGGCACCATCGACGTGATCGTCGGTACCCATCGCCTGCTGCAGCCGGACGTGAAGTTCAAGGACCTGGGCATGGTCATCGTCGACGAGGAGCAGCGTTTCGGCGTGCGCCAGAAGGAAGCCCTGAAGGCGCTGCGCGCCAACGTGCACCTGCTGACGCTGACCGCCACGCCGATCCCGCGCACCTTGAACATGGCCATGGCCGGCCTGCGCGACCTGTCGATCATCGCCACCCCGCCGCCGAACCGGCTGGCGGTGCAGACCTTCATCACCCAGTGGGACAACGCGCTGCTGCGCGAAGCCTTCCAGCGCGAGCTTGCGCGTGGTGGCCAGCTGTATTTCCTGCACAACGACGTGGAAAGCATCGGCCGCATGCAGCGCGAGCTGTCCGAGCTGGTACCCGAAGCGCGCATCGGCATCGCCCATGGGCAGATGCCCGAGCGCGAGCTGGAAAAGGTGATGCTGGATTTCCAGAAGCAGCGCTTCAACGTGCTGCTGTCGACCACGATCATCGAATCGGGCATCGACATCCCCAACGCCAACACCATCATCATCAACCGCGCCGACCGCTTCGGCCTGGCCCAGCTGCACCAGCTGCGCGGCCGCGTCGGCCGTTCGCACCACCGCGCGTACGCCTACCTGGTGGCGCCCGACCGTCGGTCGATCACCCCGGACGCGGAAAAGCGCCTGGAAGCGATCGCCTCGATGGACGAACTGGGCGCTGGCTTCACCCTGGCCACCCACGACCTAGAAATCCGCGGCGCCGGCGAACTGCTGGGCGAGGACCAGAGCGGGCAGATGGCCGAAGTGGGCTTCAGCCTCTACACCGAGCTGCTGGAACGCGCGGTGCGCAGCATCAAGCAGGGCAAGCTGCCTGACCTGGATGCCGGCGAGGAAGTGCGCGGCGCCGAGGTGGAGCTGCACGTGCCCGCGCTGATTCCGGAAGACTACCTGCCGGACGTGCACACCCGACTGACCCTGTACAAGCGCATTTCCAGCGCGCGTGACAGCGATGCGCTGCGCGAGCTGCAGGTGGAGATGATCGATCGCTTCGGCCTGCTGCCGGATCCGGCCAAGCACCTGTTCGCCATCGCCGAACTGAAGCTGCAGGCCAATACCCTGGGTATCCGCAAACTGGACCTGGGCGAGAACGGCGGCCGCATCGTGTTCGAATCCAAGCCGAACATCGACCCGATGGCGGTGATCCAGCTGATCCAGAAGCAGCCCAACCTGTATGCAATGGAAGGACCGGACAAGCTGCGCATCAAGCACCCGCTGCCGTTGCCGGAAGACCGCTTCAACGCGGCCCGCGCGCTGCTGCTGACCCTGGCGGTGCGCTGACGCCACCGCGCACCACCGGTGCCAGCCCGTTGCGGGCGATGGGCTGGCACCTACCGAACCTGCGCCCGAGACAAGGAGTGTTTGCGTGAATCGATTTGCCCCCCTTCTGCTGGCCACCAGCCTGGGCCTGCTGGCCGCCTGCAACAGCGGCATGAGCAATCGCGACTATCTGCTGGAAAACGTCGCCAGCTGGAACAGCATGGTGCATACCGTCGAGCAGTGGACCAGTGGCGCGCGTGGCGAAGCGTTCCACGCCGCCCTGCAGGACGGCAAGAGCCTGGAGCAGTACCGCTTCGGCCTGAAGAACGCGCACCAGGAAGCCACCAACCGCCTGACCCACATCGAACAGCTGCCCCACGGCAAGGATGCTGAGCCGCTGCACCAGAACCTGCGGGACTCGGTGCAGAGTACCGCTGCCATGTTCGCGGTGATGGAGCAGATCGCCGCTCTGCCCGACGGTTACAGCGAAGAACAGGTTGCACCGCTGCTGGAACAGCTGGACCAGGCCACAACGAAGATGGACAAGGACATGCAGGTGCTGAGCGATGCGCAGGACGCGTTCGCCAAGGCCAACCGCGTGACCCTGCAGACCAGCGGCTGAACACAGCACCGCATGCCGTAGCCCACGGTACGCGCGTGGCCCTGCACGACGTGCCACGCGCGCTACCCTATGCGCCCCCCACCCATCCGGGCCCGCAGATGCGGGCCTTGTTGTTTCTGCATGCCAAGGCGGCGCCCCACCCCCATGCTCCATTCCAGTCCTCCCGACCTGCTGCACGCCGGTTCCTGCCTGATCGATGCCCTGTCGATGTCGCTGCAGATGCGTGATGCCTATACCCGCCACCACTGCGACCGCGTCGGCCTGCTTGCGCAGCGCCTGGCCCTCCACTGCGACATGGACAGCGAAGGCTGCGCACACACCGCGCTCGCTGCGCGCTTCCATGACATCGGCAAGATCGGCATTCCCGATGACGTACTGCTGAGCGCGCGCCGCCACACCGAAGAGGACCGCGCAGTGATGCGCGAGCACCCGGTGCGCGGCGAGCATATTTTCCTGGCCACCGGCCGCAGTGATGCGGTGGCGGTGGCGCGGCTGATCCGCGCCCACCACGAGGCACACGATGGCAGCGGCTATCCCGATGGCCTGCAGGGCGAGTCGATCCCGCTGGGCGCACGCATCCTCACCGTGGTCGACGCCTACGATGCGATGACCAGCGCACGCCCCTACCGCCAGGCGATGGAACACGAGGCGGTGCTGCGCATCCTTGATGACCAGGCCGGTGGCCTGATCGATCCATACGTGCTGGGCCGGTTCCGCAGCATGCTGGCCGGGTAGAGTCGACCGTTGGTCGACTGCTCTTCGCGCAGACCGCCAGAATCCCGCGCTGCGCGCGATGGTCGACCAACGGTCGACTCTACCGGGTCACCGTTCCGCCAGACAGGTAGAGTCGACCATTGGTCGACTGCCCTTCGCGCAGACCGCCAGAATCCCGCGCTGCGCGCGATAGTCGGCCAGCGGTCGACTCTACCGGGTCACCGTTCCGCCAGACAGGTAGAGTCGACCGTTGGTCGACTGCTCTTCGCACAGACCGCCAGAATCCCGCGCTGCGCGCGATAGTCGACCAACGGTCGACTCTACCGGGTCACCGTTCCGCCAGACAGGTAGAGTCGACCGTTGGTCGACTGCCCTTCGCGCAGGCCGCCAGAATCCCGCGCTGCGCGCGATAGTCGACCAGCGGCCGACTCTACCGGGTCACCGTTCCGCCAGACAGGTAGAGTCGACCGTTGGTCGACTGCTCTTCGCACAGACCGCCAGA